>JAWOHQ010000233.1:0-4041 GCA_046485105.1 Candidatus Competibacteraceae bacterium
TGGCCCAGCTGCAGATGGGCATCAACATCAACGCCCTGCCCGTGTCCGACACGGTTTTCGGGCTCTTTCACGACCCCGACTTCATGAGGGCCAAGTACGCCGGCGTCGGCGCCCGCAACATCGAAGTGTTGGAGTGCGCTGGGAGCGAGGGCCGTTATACCGTCAAGGTCCGGCGGGAGGCGCCGGCCGACGTGCCGGCGTTGCTGAAGAAGTTCCTCAATCCCTGGAACACCCTCACGCAGAGCGAACAGTGGGAAGGAAAAATCGGTGGTCCCTATCGCTGTCAGCTTCGCATCGAGATTTCCGGAGTGCCGGTCACCATCGGCGGGAACCTGGAATTGCGGGCGCAGGGCGACGGCTGCGTCAACGACGTGCAACTCGAAGTGAAATGCGGGATTCCGCTGGTCGGCGGTAAGTTGGCCGATTTCGTGGGCGGCGATGCCGAGAAAGCCATCCAGGCCGAGTATGAGTTTATCCGCGCTCGTCTGGCCGAGGCATAGCATGCCGGTCTTCTCGGGAAGGTAACCGTTCGCTCCCCTCGCCCGCTGGCGGGAGAAGGGAGAAGGCAAGTTTTCGTATCGCTTCTCAGTCGAACAGTCCCACCACCGACAGATAACGCTCGCCGGTATCGTAGCAGAAAGTCAGGACGCGGCTGCCGTCGGGAATTTCCGGCAGCTTCTTGGCCACCGCCGCCAGCGAGGCACCGGAGGAGATGCCGATAAAGATGCCCTCCTCCTTGGCGCAGCGCACTGCGAACCGGAAGGCGTCCTCGTTGGCGACCTGCACGATGCCATCAAGGATTTTCATGTTCAGCACCGCCGGCGCGAAACCGGCGCCGATGCCCTGGAGCGGATGCGGGCCGCGCTGACCGCCGCTCAGAACCGGCGAGGCGGCCGGTTCAACCGCGAACGCCTTCAGATTTGGAAACCGCTCTTTCAACACCTCGGCGCAACCGGTGATGTGGCCGCCGGTGCCGACCCCGGTGATCAGGTAATCGAGACCGTCCGGGAAATCGGCGAGAATTTCCTGAGCGGTGGCGCGGCGGTGAACCTCCACATTGGCGGGATTCTCGAACTGCTGCGGCATCCAGGCGTTCGGCGTGTTCCGCACCAACTCCTCGGCCTTCTCGATGGCGCCCGGCATGCCCTTTTCCTTGGGCGTCAACACCAGTTCCGCGCCCAGCGCCGCCAGATAGCGCCGCCGCTCCAGGGACATCGACTCCGGCATGGTCAGAATCAGGCGGTAACCCTTGACCGCCGCCACCAGCGCCAGGGCGATGCCGGTGTTGCCGGAGGTCGGCTCGATGATGATGGCCCCCGGTTTCAGTAGACCGCGCTGTTCGGCATCCTCGATCATCGCCCGGCCGATGCGGTCCTTGATGCTGCCGCCGGGGTTGGCCCGCTCCAGCTTCATCCAGACTTCGACCCGACGGTCGGCGAACAGCCGATTGATGCGGACATGGGGGGTGTTGCCAATCGTTTCCAGAATCGTGTTCGCTTTCATCGCTCGTTACTCTCTCGCACCGTGTGAAATTTCCCAGCCGGCTGGTTCGCCACTTGGCTGTGACGGCAACCGCGTTCGTGATGGCATCCTGAACCTTTTGACCCGTTGCGCCGTTCGAAAATTTTATACTAAAAATCGCAATTAATTCTGATTCTTATATAATTTTTATTTATATCAAAAGCAGGGAACGGTCTGGACGGCGCGGACTCGGAGTCCAGAGCAACCAACGCTTGCGCCAGCCGCCTTCCTGTCCAACAATCCGGATTCCCGCCGCCACCGTCCCGCAGGAGAAGACCGCCCATGTCCCAAACCCGCTTTAGCGGCACCGACCGCTATGTCGCCACCGACGATTTGATGATGGCGGTGAACGCCGCCGTGACGCTGGGCCGACCGTTGCTGGTGAAGGGCGAACCCGGCACCGGCAAGACCCAACTGGCCGAGGAAGTCGCCCTGGCCCTGGATCGACCGTTCATTCAGTGGCATATCAAATCCACCACCAAGGCCCAGCAGGGTTTGTACGAGTACGACGCCGTGTCGCGGCTGCGCGACTCGCAACTGGGCGACGCGCGGGTCCATGACATCGGCAACTACATCATCAAAGGCAAGCTCTGGGAGGCGTTCACCCACGAACTGCAACCGGTGTTGCTGATCGACGAGATCGACAAAGCCGACATCGAGTTTCCCAACGACCTGCTGCTCGAACTCGACCGCATGGAATTCCATGTCTACGAAACCCAACAGCTCGTCAAGGCCCGGCATCGGCCGGTCATCATCATCACCAGCAACAACGAAAAGGAACTACCCGACGCGTTTCTGCGCCGCTGTTTCTTCCACTACATCCGCTTCCCCGACCCCCAGACCATGGAGCGGATCGTGCGGGTGCATTACCCGGATTTGAAGAAGCGCCTGCTGAGCGAGGCGCTGGAAGCATTCTTCGAAATTCGCGACGTGCCGGGGTTGAAAAAGCGCCCGTCCACCTCGGAACTGCTGGACTGGATCAAGCTGCTGGTGGCCGAGGACATTCCGCCCGAAGCGCTGCGCGGCGACGCGCACAAGCTGATTCCGCCGCTGCACGGCGCGCTGCTGAAAAACGAGCAGGACGTGCATTTGTTCGAGCGTCTGCTGTTCATGAGCCGACGCAAGAAGGATTAGCCAGCCAGATCCCCTCGCCCTGTGGCGGGAGAGGCATTGAGGGTGTCGTTCGATGATGACCGAATTCTTTCTCAAGCTGCGCCAGGCCAGCATTCCGGTCACGCTGACCGAGTTTCTGACCCTGCTGGAAGCCCTGAACCAGCGGGTCACCACGCACCGCATCGAGGAATTCTATTACCTGGCGCGGGCGACGCTGGTGAAGGACGAGCGCCATTACGACCGTTTCGACCAGGTGTTCGGCAGCCACTTCGAGGGCCTGGAAACCCGCTTCGGCGAAGTCGTCGGGGCCACGGTGCCGCTGGAATGGCTGCGCAAATTGGCGGAACTGACCCTGAGCGAGGACGATAAAGCGCTGATCGAGGCGCTGGGCGGCTGGGAAAAGCTGATGGAAACCTTCGCCCAGCGCCTGGCCGAGCAGGAAGGTCGCCATCAGGGCGGCAACAAATGGGTCGGCACCGCGGGAACCTCACCGTTTGGTGCCTACGGCTACAACCCGGAAGGCATCCGGATCGGTCAGGACACCTCCCGGCACCGGCGAGCGGTCAAGGTCTGGGACCGCCGCGAATTCCGCAATCTGGACGACACCGTGGAACTGGGCACCCGCAACATCAAGGTCGCATTACGGCGGTTGCGCCGCTTCGCCCGGGAAGGCGCGGCTCAGGAACTGGATCTGGACGACACCATTCGCTCCACGGCCCGCAACGCCGGCTATCTGGAATTGAAGATGGTGCCGGAGCGGCACAACGCGGTGAAGGTGCTCTTGTTCCTGGACGTGGGCGGCTCGATGGACGATCACGTCCGGGCCTGCGAGGAACTGTTCTCGGCGGCGCGCGGCGAGTTCAAGCACCTGGAATACTTCTACTTCCACAACATGGTCTACGAGGGCTTGTGGAAGGACAACCGCCGCCGTTATACCGAGAAAATCGAGACGCTGACGGTGCTGCGCACCTTCGGCGCGGATTACAAGTTGATTCTGGTCGGCGACGCCACCATGTCCCCCTACGAAATCACCTATCCGGGCGGCAGCGTCGAGCATTTCAATCCCGAAGCCGGGGACGTGTGGCTGAACCGACTCCTGGACGTGTATTCGCGCGCCATTTGGCTGAACCCACAGTCTCAGAATCGCTGGAGCTATGTTCCCTCGATCCAGATGGTGCGCGAACTGATGGGCGACCGGATGTATCCCCTGACGCTGGAAGGGCTGGAGAGGGGGATTCGGGCTTTACAACAGGCGCGGTGACTTACACTCTGGCGCTCTGTTGGCCCGCGCCGTCTTCATCACCATAAACGCTGCTCCCCTCGGGGCGCAATACGGCGAAAACCGCCGTCTCAAGCCAGCCGTTCCACCTCGTAAATCCCCCCGATCACCACGTATTCATCCTCGCC
>JAWOHQ010000139.1:0-4456 GCA_046485105.1 Candidatus Competibacteraceae bacterium
CCCTACCCACCATGCAGGGTCACTGTGAACACCAGCATCCAGATTCTTGCCCCATCGACTGCGGTTGCCCCACCATTACCCCTCGAACGATTGCGGTTGCCGGACCATCTCGACGGTCGCCACGGCGGCAATCGCGCCGGTCCCGACGTGGTCTGCCAGCTGGCCGCCGGCAACGACCTCGAAGCTATCCAGGCCTGGTTGGCCGAATTCCACGACTCCCCCCAGACCCTGCGCGGCTATCGCAAGGAATCCGAACGCTTGCTATTGTGGGCGCTGCTGGAACGGGGCAAGCCGCTCTCCAGCCTGACCCGCGAGGATTGCCTCCTGTACGAAGCCTTTCTCGCCAACCCGCAGCCCCACGAGCGCTGGTGCGGTCCCAAGGCTCCTCGTCTCAGCGCCCGGTGGCGACCGTTCGTCGGTCCGCTCCAACCGGCCAGCCGCAAGCTGGCCATGCTGATCATCAACGCCCTGTTCAGCTATCTGGTCGAGGCGGGATATCTGGCCGGCAACCCTCTCGCCCTCGCCCGTCGGCGCGGCCGTCTCCAGCAAAGCCCGCGTCCGGTGGAACGCTTTCTGGAGCACGACCAGTGGCAAGCCCTGCTGGCGACGGTGGACGCCTTGCCCCGCGACAGCGAGCGCGATCGGCAACATCACGCCCGCGCCCGTTTCCTGGTCGCCCTGCTCTACCTCCTCGGCCCCCGGGTCAGCGAGGTCGCCGAACACACCATGAACAGCTTCATTCAAGTGCGCGGCCGTTGGTGGTGGCGAGTGATCGGCAAGGGCCGCAAGGAAGCCCGGGTGCCGGTCAACCAGGACATGCTACAAGCCCTGAGCGAATATCGGCGCTTTTACGACTTGTCCCCCCTGCCCGCTCCCGACGATGCGACTCCCCTGATGATGAACCTCAAGGGCACGACCGGCATCGGCGACAACATGATCTACCGCATCGTCAAGGAACTGGTGGTCCGGGCGGCGGCGCACCTGGAGGCGGTCGATCCCCATCAGGCCGAGAAATTGCGCCACGCATCCACTCACTGGTTCCGCCACACCAGCATCACCCATCAGGCCGATGCCGGGATCAGCATCCAGTTCCTGCAACGCAACGCCCGTCATGCCCGGATCGACACGACGGGTCTCTACCTGCACGCCGAAGAAGGCGAATGGCATGAGGCCATGGAACGTCACAAGCTCAAAGAGTAAACTTCCGCCGCTTTCAAACCGGCAATACCGCTGAAAACGCTTCGAAGCCGCGACTCAAAAACCCAAAACGATCAGGAAAATCCCCGTATGTCCTATATCGCCGACACGATCGACTATCTCAAGCAAAGCAGTCCCGCCCAGGCGGAATTCTACCAAGCCACCGAGGAAGTGCTGGCCTCGCTCAAACCCCTGCTCGACCGCAACCCCAAATACCAGAAGCACAATATCATCCAGCGCATCGTCGAGCCCGAACGCCAGATCCTGTTCCGGGTCGCCTGGGTCGACGACCGGGGCCAGGTCCAGGTCAACAAGGGCTACCGCGTCGAGTTCAACTCCGCGCTCGGCCCCTACAAAGGCGGCCTGCGCTTCCACCCCAACGTCACCGCCGGCACTATCAAGTTCCTCGGTTTCGAGCAAATCTTCAAAAACGCCCTGACCGGCTTGGCCATCGGCGGCGCCAAGGGCGGGTCCAACTTCGATCCCAAGGGCAAGTCCGACAATGAAATCATGCGGTTCTGTCAGTCGTTCATGACCGAACTGTTCCGGCATATCGGCCCCACCATCGACGTGCCGGCCGGCGACATCGGCGTGGGCGGGCGTGAGATCGGCTATCTCTACGGCCAGTACAAACGCTTGACCGGGCGCTACGAAGGCGTGTTGACCGGCAAGGGTCTCAACTGGGGCGGTTCCCTGGTGCGCACCGAGGCCACCGGCTACGGCGCGGTCTACTTCGCCCAGAACATGCTGGCCGAGCGCGGCGACTCGCTGGCCGGCAAAACCTGCGCGGTGTCAGGCTCCGGCAACGTCTCCATCTACACCATCGAAAAGCTCTACCAGGTCGGCGCCAAACCGGTCACCGTCAGCGATTCCAACGGCATGATCTACGACGAACGCGGCATCGACCTGGAACTCCTCAAGCGCCTCAAGGAAGTGGAACGGGCGCGCTTGAGCCGCTACGTCGAGGAACATCGCGGCGCGGTCTACACCCCCATCGAGGACTACCCCGCCGGTCGCAACGGCGTTTGGTGCGTGCCCTGCGACGCCGCCTTTCCCAGCGCCACCCAGAACGAAGTTAACGACGACGACGCCCGGGAACTCTTGAAAAACGGCTGTATCTGTATTTCCGAAGGCGCAAACATGCCATCCACCCAAGGCGCCATCGACGCCTTCCTGCCCGCGGGCATCGCCTATGGACCGGCCAAAGCCGCCAACGCCGGTGGCGTCTCCACCAGCCAACTGGAAATGAGCCAGAACGCCAGCATGACCCAGTGGACCTTCGAGGAAGTGGATGCCCGATTGCAGCGCATCATGGCCGGCATCTTCCACACCGCCAGCGAAGCCGCCAAGGAGTTCGGCGCGCCCGGCAACCTCGTGCTCGGCGCCAATATCGCCGGCTTCCGCAAGGTCGCCGACGCCATGATCGACCAGGGCGTCGTCTGACGGCGTGGCGCCGCCGAACTGGCAAGCGGCGGCGCGCGCGCCCCTCGACGGTTGCGCGACAAGTCAAGGGGTCGGTAGTATGCGGAATCTATTGGGGACTATCACGGTCTTGAGCTTGAGCGCGACCTGGCAAGACCGTGCGACCGTCCAGGCAGGGAGGCTGCTAGCCTGTTATTTGAGGAACGACCATGACTTTGACTCGCCTGCCCGCCGCCGAGGGTCTCTACGACCCTCGCAACGAACACGACGCCTGCGGGATCGGTTTTATTGCCGACATTAAAAACCGCAAAACCCATCAAACCGTCAGCCAGGGCCTGGAAATTCTCGCCAACCTGAGCCACCGGGGCGCGGTCGGCGCTGACCCGCTGGCCGGCGACGGCGCCGGCATTCTGCTGCAAATCCCTGATCCCTTCCTGCGCGCTGAATGCGCCGACCAGGGTCTCGCTCTCCCCGCGCCCGGCGACTATGCGGTCGGCATGGTATTCCTGCCGCGCGATGCGGACGCGCGCGCCGCCAGCGAAGCCGCCCTGGAACGCACCACCGTCGCCGAAGGGCAGATCTTCCTGGGCTGGCGCGATGTGCCCACCGACAATTCCTGCCTGGGCCGCAGCGTGCGCCCCACCGAGCCGGTGATTCGCCAAGCCTTCATCCAACGCGGTCCCGCCTGTCCGGATGGCGACGCCTTCGAGCGCAAGTTGTTCGTGACTCGCAAGCAGGCGCACCATGCGATCTGGGACCGCGCGGTGGACAACTCGCAGTTCTATATCGCCTCGCTGTCGGCCCGCACGATTGTTTACAAGGGCATGATCCTGGCGCGCAATCTGGGTGTGTACTATCCCGATCTGCGCGATGAGCGCCTGACTTCGGCCCTCGCCCTGGTCCACCAGCGCTTCTCCACCAACACCTTCCCGACTTGGGCGCTGGCCCACCCGTTTCGCTATCTGTGCCATAACGGCGAGATCAACACCCTGCGCGGCAACATCAACTGGATGTTGGCTCGCCGCCACAACATGCGCTCCGAGCGCCTGGGCGCCGACCTGGACAAGCTGTGGCCGCTGATCGGCGACGGCGCTTCCGACTCCGCCACCTTCGACAACGCTCTGGAGTTATTGCTGGCCGCCGGCTACTCGCTGCCGCACGCCATGATGCTGATGGTGCCGGAAGCCTGGTCCGGCAACCCGCTGATGGACCCCCAGCGCCGCGCGTTCTACGAATACCACGCCGCCCTGATCGAACCCTGGGATGGCCCGGCCGCCATCGCCTTCACCGACGGGCGCCAGATCGGCGCCACCCTGGACCGCAACGGTCTGCGCCCGGCCCGCTATCTGGTCACCGACGACGACCAGGTCATCATGGCCTCGGAGATGGGCGTCTTGCCGATTCCGGACGAGCGCATCGTCAAAAAATGGCGGCTGCAACCGGGCCGGATGCTCCTGATCGACCTGGAACAGGGTCGCATCATCGATGACGCCGAAATCAAGGCCCAACTGGCCGCCGCCCAACCGTATCAGGACTGGTTGGACGCCACCCAGATCCGTTTGCAGGATCTTCCGACCGAGGTCGGACCGATGGCGCCCGACCCTCAGACCCTGCTGCGTCGCCAACAGGCCTTCGGCTACACCCAGGAAGACGTGCGCGCCTTCCTCGATCCGATGGCCGCGAGCGGCGAAGACCCGGCCCATCGAGCCGATCGGGTCTTCACCGCTCGCCGCCATCGGATCGAGGAAGGCGCGCACGTCTTCCTGGGTGTAGCCGAAGGCCTGTTGGCGACGCAGCAGGGTCTGAGGGTCGGGCGCCATCGGTCCGACCTCGGTCG
>JAWOHQ010000264.1:0-3460 GCA_046485105.1 Candidatus Competibacteraceae bacterium
AATATCGATCAGTACAGTCTACCCGATGCCACCGTGTTCAACGCGCGAGGAACCGACCGAATGACGCGCTCCAGACCCCTCGGCATCGACCTGTTCGCGGGCGCGGGCGGTTTGTCGCTCGGCTTCGAGCAGGCCGGCTTCGACGTGGCGGGGGCGGTCGAGATCGATCCGATTCATTGCGCGGTTCACGAATTCAATTTCCCCTACTCGACCGCGCTGTGCGCCAGCGTCGTCGATCTGACCGGCGCCGCCATCCGCCAGCGGGCGGGCCTCGGCGACCGGGAGATCGATGTGATGTTCGGCGGCGCGCCCTGTCAGGGCTTTTCGCTGATCGGCAAGCGGGCGCTGGACGATCCCCGCAACCAGCTCGTATTCCACTACGTCCGCCTCGTTCGCGAACTCCAACCGAACTATTGCGTCTTCGAGAACGTTCCAGGGCTGACGGTCGGCTCGCACCAGCGGTTCCTGCACGAAGTGATCGAAGCGTTTCAGGAAGCGGGCTACGACGTGCTGCTGCCCTACCGGGTGCTGAATGCCGCCGACTTCCGCGTGCCGCAAGACCGGCGGCGGCTGTTTCTGATCGGCGCCAAACGAGGGCTACCGTTACCCGCCTACCCGACGCCGACCGGTCGGACGACGGTCGCCGAGGCCATCGATGACCTGCCGGACGCCGATAGCTTTGCTGAACTGCTCGTCGCCGATTCGGCCATCGTCGATTTCACCACCGTGCATGCTTACGCGCGTCGTCTCCGGGGCCTGGACAACGATCCCACCGATTATGCCCACCCTCGCTCCTTCGATCTCCACCGCCTGACCTCCAGCCTGCGCACCGAGCATACCGAACGGTCGCGCCAGCGCTTTGCCGCCACGCCGCCCGGTAAAGTGGAGCCGATCAGCCGCTTTCTCAAGCTCCCCCCGCACGGACTGTGCAACACGCTGCGCGCCGGCACGGATAGCGCGCGTGGGGCCTTCACCTCGCCACGCCCCATCCACTACCGGTTTCCGCGAGTCATCACGGTCCGCGAAGCCGCGCGTTTGCATTCCTATCCCGACTGGTTCCGCTTCCACGCGACCAAGTGGCATGGTTTCCGCGAGATCGGTAACAGCGTCCCGCCGCTCCTCGGGCGCGCCGTGGCGGGTGAAATCCTGAAGACGCTCGGACGCAGCGTGGAAAAACCGGAACAGCCGCTGCTGCTCGGACAAGGCAACGAAGGTTTATTGATATTTGGCATGAGCGAGGCGGCCGCCTACTTCGAGGTACCGGCGGACACTATCGCACAGCGAACGCGCCACACCGCGCGGTGTGGACGCATGGAGAAACGGCAATTAGTGATGCTCGGCTAAACGAAACCGCGCAACTCCGATCATTTCGGTACGCTTTCTCCATCCACGCCACGACCGTTCTCCCCAAAAACGAAAGATCGAGCATGGTCGCTTCATCCCGCTACCCAGCAACCGTTTGCGAAGTCGCGGCGGCGCTCGCGGCGCGCTACGCCGACTTCGATCACCACAACCTCAAGGACCCGCTGGACGAGCTGCTGTTCATCATTTGCAGCACCAAAACCGCCGAAGGCAGCTATCGCGCCACGTTCGACCAGCTCAAGGCCGTGTTTCCGACTCCACGCGATTTGGCGGAGGCGCCAGCGGAATACATCGCCCGGCCCCTCGCCGCCGGCGGATTGTCCGGTACAAAATCCCGAGCCATCCGCGCGTTGCTCGATACCCTCATCGACCGCTTCGGTGCTCCCACCCTGGAGCCATTGCGCGACATGAGCGACCGGGATGCCGAAGCGTTCCTGACCTCGCTGCCTGAAGTCGGAAAAAAAGTAGCGCGCTGCGTGTTGCTGTATGCGCTCGGCCGACCGGTGTTCCCGGTCGACACGCATTGCTGGCGCATCGCCCGCCGGCTGGGGTGGGTGCGCTCCACGCAGAAGGACGGGCGGTGCGTCCCGCGCGACGCAGACCGCCTACAGGCCAAAATCCCCCCCGAATTGCGGTTCTCGCTGCACGTCAACCTGATCTCGCTCGGCCGCGAAATCTGCACGGCGCGCAACCCGAACTGCGCCGCTTGTCCGATTGCGCCCTGGTGCCGGCGCATCGGGGTCGCCGCCCGCCCGGCGCGGCGGACGGCGTCGTCCCGAGATGGGGTAAAAACGGCGTCTGTCAAGTTGATAGATTGAAAAACCGCCCCAGCCATTGGTTTTTCCATTTGGAGCGGTCGCGCATCGCTCCATCCGCTATCGGCCTGGCTCCAACCGCCCCATGACACGCATGTCGCCGTCCGCGGTCGGCTGGACCACGATCATTTCTCCGGAACGCGGCACGACGCCCGTCAAGCCGGTGATATTGACCTGATGGGTGACCAGTACCCGTGGCGACCCCTCGTGGGGACGGCTGAGAAACTCTCGCAGCGCGGTGGTCTGCGCGGGACCGCGTCCGGCCTGGTTGAAGAAGGAATCCAGCGCTGGAAAAGGCTCCACCGGTCCCAGTGCCAGCAACCGCGCGGTTTCCAGACACCGACACCAGCGGCTCGACCGCACTTGGGCGCTGGTAATGCCGTTCTCGCGGAACGCCGCGCCGATCTGGCGGGCTTGACGCCGGCCCTCTTCCGACAGGTTGCGCTGAGTCGCGCAATCCTCCAGCTTGAAGCCGGCCGGATCGCCGGTGCCGGGAGCCAAGGCATGGCGGATCAGCGCCACGGCCTCTCCGCTGCGGAGCGCGGTCCAGAGCGCTTCTTCAGCTTCATCCGCTTGTAGCGACGTATTCCAACCCAGCAGCCAGGCCAGGGCCAGGATCGTTGAGAGACCGCGCCAGAATCTTGGAGAATGAGGCATGATGACGCTCCCGATGGTGTTTGCAGACAATCTGCCGCTTTAGAGAATGTCCGCGCCAAAAAATCCCTCAAGCCGCCGTTTTAGCAACGAACGTCAACTCGGGCGCGCCGCGCCTTGGCTGACGTTGGGAGTCCTGGTGGTTCTGGCGGTCGGAGTCGTGCTGCTGGCCTTGGACCGCTGGTTGCCGCCGTCGACCGCACGCGCCGAACAGATTTCGGTGCGGGTGCTGGATGCCCAGGGTCACTTGTTGCGCGCCTTCACCACGCCGCCCGGCGTCTGGCGCTTGCCGGCGCGGCCGGAAGACGTCGATCCGCTCTACCTGCGGATGTTGGTGGCTTATGAAGATCGGCGGTTTGCCTCCCACCCAGGCGTGGACATCCTGGCGGTGGCGCGGGCGCTGGGGCAGGGGTTGCGGCACGGCCGGGTGGTGTCGGGGGCCTCGACCCTGACCATGCAGACCGCTCGCTTGCTGGAACCCCACCAACGCGACCTGCGCGGCAAGTTCCGGGAAATGGGCCGCGCCCTGCAACTGGAGCGGCGCTAGCGGCCCGGCGCGGCTGGCCGCGCCGCAGCCCGAAGCGCGCCTGCCAGGCGGCTGCGGACGCGCGGCGGATGGCGACGGCGGC
>JAWOHQ010000282.1:0-3758 GCA_046485105.1 Candidatus Competibacteraceae bacterium
AATCTGGGCGAAGGATTGGAAATCTTCGCCATCGTCACCAACGAAGCCGTGGACGACCTCGGCCTGGCGCTGGGCAAGGAAGCGCTGGTGCTGATCAAGTCGAGCTTCGTCATGCTCTCCCCGGACGAAAACCTGCGCATCAGCGCCCGCAATCGGCTGTGCGGCACGGTGCGGGAGACCACGCCGGGCGCGGTCAACTGCGAGGTCAAGCTGGAATTGCCCGGCGGGCGGACGCTGACCGCCATCATCACCAAGGACGCGTTCGAGGAGTTGGGGTTTGCGCCGGGGCAGCGCGCCTGCGCCCTGATCAAGGCGTCCCATGTGATTCTCGCCGTCAACGACTGATCGATCCACCACGAGACTTTCATCCATGAAAATGCCTTTTTTCCCGCTGTTGGCGGGACTGGTTTTCGCCGTTTCCAGCGTGGCGGTCCAGGCCACCGAGGTTCTGGTGGCGGTTGCGGCCAACTTCACCGCGCCGATGCAAAGAATCGCCGCCGAGTTCGAAAAAGATACCGGAAACCGCGCCCTCCTGTCATTTGGCCCCACCGGCAAGTTCTACGCACAGATCAAGAATGGAGCGCCTTTCGCGGTGTTTCTCGCCGCCGATGATCGGACACCAGCCCGCCTGGAAGCCGAAGGTGACATTGTACCCGGCAGCCGCTTCACCTACGCAATCGGCAAACTGGTGTTGTGGTCGGCCAAACCGGATTTCGTGGACGACCAGGGCGAAGTGCTGAAAAAGGGAAACTTCCGCCACGTCGCGATCGCCAGCCCCAAGGTCGCGCCTTACGGAGCGGCGGCGGTGGAAGCGTTGACTCGGCTCGGGCTGCTCTACGCCATCCAACCCAAGTTCGTCACGGGAGAAAGCATCTCGCAAGCGTATCAATTTGTCGCCACCGGCAACGCGGAACTCGGTTTTGTGGCACTGTCGCAAGTGATGGAGGATGGTCGGATGACCGGCGGTTCCGCCTGGATCGTCCCCGCCGACTTGTATGAACCGATCCGCCAGGATGCGGTGATTCTCGCCGCCGGCCTCGATAACCCGGCGGCCCAGGCGCTGATGGAGTATCTCAAGGGCGACAAGGCTGTCGCCATCATCCGTTCCTTCGGCTACGAACTCTGAGCGGCGCGGCGGTGCTCGCAGAAGTCGATTTCGCCGCGATCCGGCTCACGCTCAAACTGGCCACGATCACCACAGTGATCCTGCTGGTGGTCGGCACACCCATCGCCTGGTGGTTGGCCCGCACTCGTTCGAGGTGGAAGGGCGTGGTGGGAGCGGTGGTGGCTCTACCGCTGGTGCTGCCGCCCACGGTGCTCGGTTTTTATCTGCTGATCACCCTCGGACCCCATGGCCCGGTGGGACGGCTGACCCAGAGCCTGGGATTGGGTACGCTGCCCTTCACCTTTCCGGGTCTGGTGGTCGCTTCGGTCTTCTACTCGCTGCCCTTCGTGGTGCAGCCGGTGCAGAATGCCTTCGAGGCGGTGGGCGAACGCATGTTGGAAGTGGCCGCCACCTTGCGCGCCAACCCCTGGGACACCTTTTTCACGGTCGTTTTGCCGCTGGCCAAGCCTGGCTTCATCACCGCCGCCATTCTCGGATTTGCCCACACGGTCGGGGAATTCGGCGTGGTGCTGATGATCGGCGGCAACATTCCGGAACGGACTCGCGTGGTGTCGGTGGCCATCTACGACCATGTCGAGGCGCTGGAATACGCCGAGGCCCATGTGCTGGCCGGCGGCATGTTGTTGTTCAGCTTCGTGGTGCTGCTCGCCTTGTATACCCGCAAGGGGGCGAGCGTGTGGAAATGACCGCGCAAGAAGCCATCCATGCCTGTTTCCAGGTCATCTGGCCGGGTTTCACGCTGGACGTCGATCTCGACCTGCCCGGTCGCGGCGTGACCGCGCTGTTCGGGCATTCGGGTTCGGGTAAGACTACCCTGCTGCGTTGCTTGGCCGGACTGGAGCGGCAGGGCAGCGGGTCCCTGCGTTTCAAGGGTGAAGTCTGGCAGGACAGCACTCGCGGGGTTTTCCTGCCGACGCATCAACGGCCGATTGGCTACGTCTTTCAGGAAGCGAGCCTGTTTCCGCATTTGTCGGTGTGGAAGAACCTGGACTACGGGCGCAAACGCGTCAACAGCGGCCATCGGGTGTCGCTGGATCATGCGGTGGAACTGCTCGGCATCGGCCATTTGCTCGACCGGATGCCCGACCGGCTGTCCGGGGGCGAGCGCCAGCGGGTGGCCATCGCCCGCGCGCTCGCCACCAGTCCGCGCCTGTTGCTGATGGACGAACCGCTGGCGGCGCTGGATCTGAAACGCAAGGGTGAAATCCTGCCCTATCTGGAACGCCTGCACGACGAGTTGGAAATCCCGGTGTTCTACGTCAGCCATTCGCCCGACGAAGTGGCGCGGCTGGCGGATCATGTGGTGCTGCTGGCCGAAGGCCGGGTGATGGCCCAGGGCGGCTTGCGGGAGACCTTGGCGCGGCTGGATCTGCCCACCGCCTTCACCGAGGATGCCGGGGTGGTGATCGAGGCGGTGGTGGCGGAGCACGACGAAGCCTATCACCTGACCCGGCTGGATTTTCCGGGAGGCAGCGTGGTCGTGGCGCACCGTCCGGAAGCCGTGGGACGGCGGTTGCGGTTCCGCGTTCATGCCCGCGATGTGAGTTTGGCGCTGGCCCGCGCCGAAGGAACCAGCATCGCTAATCTGTTGCCCGCGACCGTGACCGAGATCGCCGACGCCGACACGCCGGCCCATGTCCTGGTCCGGCTGGACGCCGGCGGTACGCCCCTCATCGCCCGCATCACCCGCCGTTCCCGCGATCATTTGGGCGTGACGCCCGGCCAGCCGCTGTGGGCGCAGATCAAGGCGGTGGCATTGCTGGCATGATGAAAAATAACCGATCAACGATTGCCGGGAATCCTCTCTCATGTATCGATGCGCGCTGTCCGATGAAGCCCTGAACCGCTTGCTGGCCGACGATGTGCCTGCCGGCGACCTGACCACCGAATCTCTGGGCTTGCGGGGCCAACCCGGCCGCCTCGAATTTCGTGCTCGGGGCGCGATGACCGTCTGTGGAGTCGAAGAGGCCGCGCGGTTGTTCGCGCTGGCGGGGGCCAGTGCCCATGAGAGGGTTCCTTCTGGCGCCACAGTAGAAAATGAAACTTTGTTGCTGACCGCCGAAGGCTCGGCGGACACCCTGCACCAGGCATGGAAGGTCGCTCAGACCCTGGTCGAGTGGGCGAGCGGGATTGCCAGTGAAGCCGCTGCTCTGGTCCGGGCCGCCGCGCCGGTTCCGGTTGCCTGCACCCGCAAAAACGCGCCGGGGACCAAGGTGCTGTCGACCAAGGCGATTCAGGCCGGTGGCGCGATCGCGCATCGGCTCGGCCTGTCGGAAACCCTGCTGGTGTTCGCCGAACACCGTTTGTTTCTCGACGAACCGCCCGGCGCAACCATCACCCGATTGCGCAATCGTCAACCGGAGAAAAAGATCATGGTGGAAGTGGTCTCGGCAGACGAGGCGCTGACGTGGGGGCGCGCTGGCGCCCAGGTCCTGCAATTGGAAAAGTTCGCCCCCAGCCCCTTCCGCGTCTGCCGGACGCGCCTGGACAGGGAGGGCTTGCGGCCGGTGCTGGTCGCCGCGGGCGGGGTTCGCGTGGACAACGCGGCTGAATATGTCGCCGCCGGGGCGGATTTGATCGCGACTTCGGCGCCCTACAGCGCCGCGCCCCGCGATGTGCGGGTGCAATTCTT
>JAWOHQ010000292.1:0-4247 GCA_046485105.1 Candidatus Competibacteraceae bacterium
CCGCAGCAGATCGAGCATGCGCTCTACTCCGGCGTGACCACGATGATCGGCGGCGGCACCGGGCCGGCCGACGGCACCAACGCCACCACCGTGACCCCGGGTGCATGGTTCATCGAGAGGATGATGCAGGCCGGCGACGTCCTGCCAATGAACCTCGGCTTCTTCGGCAAGGGCAACTGTTCGCAAGTCGCGCCCCTCGATCTGCTCGTCGAGGGGCGCGGCTTGCGAACAGTTGCCCTTGCCGAAGAAACCGAGGTTCATTGGCAGGACGTCGCCGGCCTGCATCATCCTCTCGATGAACCACGCACCCGGGGTCACGGTGGTGGCGTTGGTGCCGTCGGCCGGCCCGGTGCCGCCGCCGATCATCGTGGTCACGCCGGAGTAGAGGGCGTGCTCGATCTGCTGGGGGCTGATGAAGTGAATGTGGGTGTCGACCGCCCCGGCGGTTACGATCAGGCCCTGCGCGCCGTGCACCTCGGTCGAGGCGCCGATGATCATGTTCGGCGACACGCCGTCCTGGGTATCCGGGTTGCCGGCCCTGCCGACGCCGACGATCTTGCCGTCCTTGATGCCGATATCGCCCTTGACGATGCCCCAGTGATCGATGATCACGGCGTTCACAAGCACGAAATCGAGTACGCCCTGGTCGCGGGTCGCCGTGCTGGACTGGCCCATGCCGTCACGAATCGTCTTGCCGCCGCCGAAGAGATTCTCGTCGCCGTAGACGGCGAAGTCCTTTTCGATTTCGATGAACAGTTCCGTGTCCCCGAGCCTGACCTTGTCGCCAGTCGTCGGGCCGTACTTTTTGGCGTAGTTCTTGCGGTCGAGTTTGAATGTCATGGCTTTGGTCTTCATGTCTGGCCGGATGCCCGGGGGCATGCGGTGATGGATGGGGCGTGAAACGCGTGCGGTCCCGCCTGTGCGGGACGAGGGCGGTTCACCCGGTCGTCAGGAAGTTCTTGCCCTTCAACAAGGCAACTTTCTGTTGCTTGTGGTAATCGGAAGTCGTGTCGCCGTCGACCAGGCTGTTGTTGCCGAATGCGCGACGCAAGCCGCCGTAAGGGATAAGCTCCACCGTCTTCTCTTCGCCGGGCTCAAACCGCACCGCCGTCCCCGCGGGAATGTTCAGGCGCATGCCGAACGCCTTCGAGCGCGCGAAGCTCATCTTCCGGTTCACCTCGAAGAAATGAAAACTGGAGCCGACCTGGATGGGCCGGTCACCGGTGTTGGTCACTTTGACCTTGATGGCCTTCTGGTCCGCGTTGCAGACGATCTCGCCTTTTCCAACAATATATTCGCCCGGAATCATGATAGTGCTCTCCTGGTGCGTGCCTGGATCCGAGTGTCTCGGGGGCTCAGGCGATCGGATCGTGGCAGGTAACCAGCTTGACGCCGTCCGGAAAGGTGACCTCGATCTGGATGTCGCTGATCATCTCGGGAACCCCTTCCATGACGTCGTCCCTCGAAAGGAGTTTCGTCCCGTAGGTCATCAGTTCCGCCACGGACTGCTTGCCGTCGCGGGCCGCCTCCATGAGGTGCATTGATATGTAAGCGATCGACTCGGGGTAGTTGAGCTTGACACCCCGGGCCTTGCGCTTGGCGGCCAGCTCTCCAGCAAAGTGGAGCATCAGTTTTTCGGTTTCTCTTGGTGTCAGACGCATGTTCCTAACCTCAGCCTCAGCGTTTCAATGATAAAAATGGGCCAGTCGATGCCCGCCGGGATCAGCACCTCAGAATCGCCACCACCAGGGGATGACCACCATGGCGACGATGAACCACCAGATCATCGTCACGCTGCCGATCTTCCAGAAATCACCGAATCGATACCCCCCCGGCGCCTGGATCATCAGGTTGTTCGGGGTCGATACCGGCGTCAGGAAGGCCGACATGGCGGCCGTTACGATGGTCAGAATCATCGGCATCGGCGAAACGCCCATCGCTGCCGCCGCCGCGATCCCTGGCGGCAGCATGATTACGACCGTTGCGGTGTTGCCCATGAGCTGGGTGAGCGTCGCCGTGACCAGGAACAAGGCCGCCAACACGGCCAGGGGTCCGTAATCGCCTACGAGCGCGACTGCACCGTTGCCGATCATCTGGTCGACGCCGGTGTGCTGCATGGCAATGCTGACTGGAAGGATTGCGCCCAACAGCAGCGTTGCTTCCCAGTCCACGGCGGCAAAGGCTTTTTTGGGCGTGATTACCCCGGTTACGAACATCAACGCGGCGCAGGTCAGTACCGTAATGACCGGCGGAAAGACGTTGAACGCCAACAGGGCAATCATTAACACGAGGATTGCCAGGGCGGGCCGCGAACCCGGGCCCAACGCAACCGCCTGGCGCCGGACCAGGTCCGGAGAATTGATCACCAGCACCTGGGGGGTGGCAAGCCGCTTATCCAGCGCAGCCCAGGTGCCCTGCAGCAGCAGCTTGTCACCGGCGCGGAGTTCAGTCGGGCTGAGATCCAGCACCTGGTCGCCCCGTTCGATGGCCAGAATCAGCAGATCCCCCGCCGGGGTCGCCATGCCTGGAAATGCGGCGCGTCCGATGAACTCGGAGCGTGGCGGAATCACGACCTCCGCCAGGCCTGAATGCGCACCAAACAGGGCGTTATCGCCGGCCGATTCGGTTTCGTCCTGGTCGCGAAATGCGAGCTCCATTTGCTGTGCGAACGCGGCCGCCTCCCGCGCATCGCCGCGAATCAGCAGACAATCGCCCGCCGCAAGCTCATTGCGAGTCGTCGGGGCGTTCGTCGCCGGGTCCTGTACCGCCTTGAGCTTGAGGCTGGGAAACTCGGCCACACTTACTGATTCCACGGGTTTGCCGATCAGGGGCGAACCCTCACGAATCCGCAGCCGATGAAAATCGGAATCGAGCCGATAATATTCGACCAGGGTCTGGGCGTAGCTGGAAAAGTCCTGCGGCATCGACTCACCGTTTCGATGCGGCAACAGCCGATTCCTGGTCAACAACATGATCGCGCTGGTGCCAATCAGCAAGGGGATGCCGATGACGGCGAATTCGAACATGCCGATCGTTTCGCCCAACTCCTGGATCTGCCCGTAGGCGATCATGTTGAGGTGGGTTCCAAGCAGGGTCAGCATCGAGGCAGCATAGATCACGAACGCCATGGGTATCATGATCTGGGAACTGGGGATTTTCAGGCGCGCGGCCAGCAGCACGCATACCGGAATGAGCGCCGCCACCGCCGCCATGAAACCGATCACGGCCCCAAGGCAGGCACCGATGGCGAACATGGCCAGCATCGCTCTGAATTCATTGCCGCCGGACACGACGATGATCTTCTG
This sequence comes from Candidatus Competibacteraceae bacterium, assembly GCA_046485105.1. Classification (GTDB taxonomy): domain Bacteria; phylum Pseudomonadota; class Gammaproteobacteria; order Competibacterales; family Competibacteraceae; genus REEE01. Next base: position 3,306 of record JAWOHQ010000292.1, read on the forward strand.
GCTGGCCCAGGCGGTGATGCCGGCGGCTTCCAGTGACGCAGAAATGACGAACAAGCCGGCGATCAGGATGACGATGGAATCACCGAAGCCGGAGATCGCCTCGAATGCGGTCAGAATTCCTGTGAAGTAAAAGGAGAGCGCCATCGCGAGGGCGACGAGTATCGGCGGCAACCGGTCCCAGATAAACAGCGCGACCATCGCCACGACGGTCAGGATCACGATTACCGGGTCAGACAATTTGCGTTCCCCTAATGGCTGATCTGTTTCGACCCCCGGGCGCCAGGACCGAACTGTCCAGGGCGCAGAGGTAGAGATTAAATGGCAAGACCCAGCAGCAGCTTAGATTAAGGCGCCATGATTGCAAATAAGGCTTTCCCTTAGATTTCCGAAAAGCTTGCCGACTTGCCGCCGGCTCGAGCCAGGCAGCGCCCAGTGTCCAGCTAGTCTTGACAGCTCGGCCCCCGGAGCCCGGGTGCGGCCCGCTGCAGTCGGTCGCTAGCTCCTGAGATCCTGCGTGAGGTGTGGCTCGATCAGCTTCTGCAGCGCCTCGTGGATCTTGGGATTGCCGGCGAGGACGTTGCCGCTCTGCTGCCAGCCCTCGCCACCGGCGAGGTCCGTGATGATGCCGCCGCACTCCTGGATCATCAGCGCACCGGCGGCGACGTCCCAGATTTTGAGGCCGGTCTCCCAGAACCCGTCGAGCCGGCCGGCCGCGACATAGGCGAGGTCCAGCGCCGCGGCGCCCGGGCGCCGCACGCCGGCAGTGGCGAGCATGGCGTCTTTCAGCATGCCCAGGTACGCGTCGAGGCCCGCAGGGTCCTGCCGGTAGGGATAGCCGGTGCCGATGAGCGACTTCTCCATCAGCCGGGTGTCGCTGACGCGCATCTTGCGCCCGTCCACGGTGGCGCCTGCGCCGCGGCTGGAGGTGAACAGTTCCTGGCG
>JAWOHQ010000325.1:0-10627 GCA_046485105.1 Candidatus Competibacteraceae bacterium
TGTTAGGCTTCACATAACATTCATCTAAGGATTTGGGCATCGCGACGCAGGGTATCGGCAAGCCGGAGCCCCTGCGCTTCGATTACGCTGGCTACTGGTCGCGGCGCATCGATCAGAAACACCGGCTGGTCTACGGATTCGATGATCGGCAAGTCACGATCATTCAATGCCGTTACCATTACGAGCACTAAGACGGTAACGGCGTTCCAGAGCCTTCATGAACACCACCCAGAGCCCTCATGATCCAAAAACCCTCCATGTGACGCGGTTGCGAGAACAGTTGCAACGCAGTCAGGCTTTTCACGCCGATGTGGAGGGTATGGAACGGGAGTTGGGCATCCTGCGCCGCTGGCAATCGAGGCGGTTGGCCAACACTCACGCCGACCTGCTCCAAAGTCCCCGTTACCAGCCGGCGGCGGACTTCTTCCTGAACGAGTTGTATGGTGACCGGGATTTCCGCCAGCGCGAACAGGAGCTGGCCCGCGTCATGCCGATGATGGCCCGGATTCTGCCGGAAGCCATGCTGCATACGGCGGCGCTGGCCTTGGAACTCAATACCCTGTCGCACGAACTGGATGCCCGGATGACCCACATTCTGCTGGAGGAATTTGGCCTGGATGAGAGATTGGACGAGGACCGTTACATCGCCGCCTACCGGCGGTGCGCCCACTACGAACTGCGCGGCCACCAAATCAATCTGGTCGAGCGACTCGGACGGGATTTGCGGACCACCGTGCCCAAGCGATTCATTCATACCGCGCTGAAGCTGGCCCGGACTCCGGCGCGGCTGGCCGGACTGGAAGCGTTGCACCATTTTCTGGAAGCCGGGTTCCACGCTTTCCGCCACATGGGCGCGGATGCTGAAACCTTCGTCACCGTGGTGACTCGTCGCGAACGCGCCATCCTGGAGCGCATCCGCGCCGGCCATCCGCGGCCATTGTGTTTGAACGATGATGGCGCGCGGGAGCGCTGAGGCAACGAGATCCATGTCCCACATCACAATCAACCGCGATCACCGACTGACGATGGATCGAGCCAGGGAGGTTGTGGACGCCCTCGCCACCCAACTGACCGACCGCTATGAGTGTCATGCCCGCTGGCAGGATGATTCGCTGCACTTCGAACGTTCCGGGATCGCGGGGCAAATCGATGTGGAACCGGGGATGGTGCGAATCAGCGCGCGGCTTGGATTTCTGCTGGCGCCGCTGAAACACCGACTGGAGCAGGAAATTCACCGGTATTTGGATGAGGGGTTTGGTGAATCGTAACCCCCGCTTTCCTTCCGAACCCTGATCCAGCCTCTCACGGCGGTAAATCGACCAACTCGCGCGCCCGCCGCAAGTGCCAGCCGTCCACGTCGCGCACCGTGCCGATGCCAACAACGTCGCTCGATCAACCGCGCTTGGGCCAATCGGCTATTGACGCCGGAAACCATTCCCCTAAGAAGCTGTTGGAAAAAATATTTGTATCATAGAATGCCGATAGTAACCCGGTGTCAAGGAGAGGGGTATGTATACCACCCACTTCGGTTTTGAAAGCAAACCCTTCAAGCCGAAAAGTCCGAAAGACTTTTATCGTAACGCCAACTTCGACGCCGCCTGCGCGGACATTCTGGACGGGGTCCGGGAACGGCGCGGGTTCATCTTGTTGATTGGGGAAGCCGGGGTCGGCAAGACCTTTACCTTGCGGCGCTGCATGGCGGAAGCCGATGATATCCGCTTCGTCCTGCTCGCCAACACCAGCCTCGATCTGCCCGATGTCATTAACTACCTATGCACCAGCCTGGAACTGCCGGTCGACCACCTGGATTTCGCGCAACAGCAACAATTATTGCAGGATGCGCTGGCCGGGTACGCCCGGCGCAACCAACCCGTCGCTCTGCTCGTCGATGATGCCCATCACCTGCGTATCACGGTGCTGCAACGATTGTGGGAGTTCTTGGTAACCCCGGTGATTCCCACTCAGCGCCTGCAAATCGTGCTGGCGGGCTTGCCGGAAGTCGAAGGCAAGCTGCGGCAACCCGAGTTGCGACCACTCCAGGAGCACATCCAGGTTCGGTGCCGGCTCGACCGGTTGAGCCGGCTCGAAACCGGCCTGTTTATCCACCACCAATTCATGATCGCCGGTCACGAGAGCAAGAATTTGCTCTCACCGGCCGTTATCGAGCGCATCGATGACTACTGCCAGGGTGTTCCCCGCGCCATTGCCATGTTGTGCGACGCGGTGTTTCTATTCGCCAGTTTGGAGTCGGAGCGCGAGATCACGCTGGAGCGGATCGACGAAGCGGCCCGTAGCTGTTTTCTCGGCGAACGGACCCAGTGGCCGATGGTGGATGGGGAGGGGGTCCGGCGCGGCGCTCCCGATGCCGGGACTGCCGTGGCCGCTGGTACGGACGAGTTCGATCTGCAATTGCCCGACCTGGAGTTCGGATTCGATTTCGATGCGTTGGAGGATGCTGCGGCGATCGAACAGCAACCTGCTCCCGTGGAATCTTCCGTGACATCCGCCGCCGCGCCATCGGGCATGCCCTCCGATCTCTCCCTGGAGCTTGCCGCGCAACCGGTCGAATGGACGGCGAACCCGTTCGCGCCGGAAGGCGGGCCGCCGGCCGGAACGATTCCCGCCGCCGAGCGGAATTCACCCGCGGAGTCACCGAAACCCAATCAGCCCGCACCGCCGTCGCTTGCGCCGCCGCTACGTGAATTCGCGCAACTGTTGAACGAGACCTTGACCGGACAGGATCGCCGGGAGGCGCGGGATCGGGAAGCGCTGAATTGGATTCGCAACCGGTATCTGGGGCTGGCTCAGAGCAACGAACCGAGCCGGTGCGCGGCATTCGAGCAGCGAGTTGCCCGGTTGACGGAAACCCAGCAACCCGTGCTGGTGAGTCTGGCGACCTTCATCAGAGGGGCGCCGGAAGCGGATAGCGTGCTTTGCATCCTGCTGATCAATCCCACTTGGTGGCTGTATCAGGAAATTCGGTTGCGCCTGCGCGGTTCCGATCTCAGTTTAGCCAATGACGGGCAAGTCCCGCCGGTTCGCCTGCTGGATGGTCGGGATGCCCATCCAGTATATGTGGGTTATCGTCATTTGCAGCTCAGTCCAGGACCGACCACGCTGTGGTTGGAACTCGATCTCCGCGACCATCGCGGGGAGTGGCACGCTTACAACAACCGCTTGGAAATTCGGCTGGAAGCCGTCGGCAACCCGGAGGTCGAAGCCGAGCCGCGCTTCGAACGCTTCTGGCCGACGCCGCCCCCGGAAGCGACCGTCGCCACGGGCGCCTGGTTGATGCCTGATCACGGGGGAGGCTCTGGCAATCTGGCCTATACACTGCCGCTCGAACTGGAAGTCGATCCCGAGCGAACCTACAGCCTGCGGGCCGCGATGGCGACGACCGGCCAGGCGCTCGGTCGCGGCACGCCGCTGACCCGAGCCTTATTGCTGGCCGAGAACCCCGCTCAAGCCCCCGTGCGGATCGAACTGGTGTCGCGCCCGTTCATGATCTTTGGTCGTCACAGTTCGGCCGCCGGGACCGGTTTCGGCGATTTCACCCTGGGTTTTGTGCCCAAATACAACCGAATTTCCCGGCTGCACTGCGTGATTTGCGCGCTGGGCGATCAATTGGCGCTGATGCCGATCAGCGATCAAGGTCATACCTACACCGGCCGCAACGACCAACGGCTGGAGCGCGGAACCTGGCATCTGTTGGAGACGGGCGACGTGCTGGACATCTGTGACCTGTACCGTCTGCGACTGACCTGGGTCCGGGACCATCACTCGGCTCATGAGGCGTTGGATTGGAATCCCCAGGAACCGCGCGAGAAGTTTGGTCATTACCTGCTCGGTCTGGTCGACGTATTGCATCAGCGCGACCCGCGGATCGGCGCCGAGGAGACGCGGTCGGTGTTGGAGAAGCGCTATCTGCACCTGCTCCACATGCAGGAGCAGGTGGCGCAATTGAATGGAGTCGGCAACCCCGGCTCCCTGCTCTACGCCCGGTTCGAGCGCGAAGATGCGGCGCGTCGGCAGGTCGTTCACTACTATGTCCCTAAATGGCTGTCGCTGGGCAGTGCTCCGCAGGCTGGGCTCCGCATCAACGCTCCAGAGGTGGCGCCGCAACATGCCGAACTGCTGTTCCGGGATGGCAGGTACTGGATTCAAAACCTGGCGGAGCCGGGAGCGGTTCGGATCGGTTGCCACGGCCTGGCCACGAATGAGGTGCTGGCCCTGGAGGTGGGTGACGCGTTGATGATCGGAACAGCGCGCTTCGCGTTCGAGGGGTATTGATCGGGCGCATTCAGCATATGAATCGGTATTAATGCGGCCGGTATTCTCGCTCGTGGCGCCGCGATCTCCCGGACCGCCCGGGTATAGCGGCAGGCTAAGGAGCGATTGACCTATGTTTGTTTTTCATTATCTTGATGTTCCCGGAATAAAATTCACTTGGAGTCCATCATGAAATTGCACCTGTGGGTATCGCGGTTCAGACCGCGGGTCGCGGCGATCCACCTTTGTCTGGGGATCGGTCTGATGACGAGCTTGGCTGGGTGTGGCGACCGCGTCACCGATATCGAGCACTTCCAGCGGGCCCAGGAGTATCAGACCCAGCAGAATTTACCGGCCAGCATCATCGAACTGAAAAACGCCCTGCAAAAGAACCCGGAGAACCGCGAGGCGCGCCTGCTGCTGGGCCAGATCTACGTGGAAACCGGCGATGGCGCGTCGGCGGAGAAGGAACTGCAACGGGCGCGGGAACTGGGCGCGGAGCGCGCCGCCTGGCTGACGCCGCTGGCGCGAGCCTATCTGCAGCAGGGCCAGAATCCCAAGGTGCTCGAACTGACGCCGGAAGACAGCGACCCCGCCGCGACGCAGGCGACCCTGCTGGCGCTGCGCGGGCTGGCCGAGATGGCGCTGGGGCGGCCCGATGCGGCCCGAATCAGCCTGACCCAAGCCCTGGAACTTCAACCCGATGATGCCGACGCCCTGCTGGGAATGAGCCAACTGGCCCTGGTCGAGCGCAATTACAGCGAGGCGGAAGCCTTCGCCAGCCGGGCCAGCGCCAGCGATCCAAACGATGTCCGACCCTGGTTCGTCAAGGTGCGACTGAGCCGGTTGCAGAACGACGAGCCGGCGGCGTTGAAGGCGTTGCAGCAGATTCTGGAACTGCAGCCGCGCAATGCCGCGGCCCTGCTGGAGCGGGCGGAGATTCGTGCGACCCAGGGCGATCTGGATCAGGCACTGGCCGATGTCGAGGAGGTGCGCAAGCGCCAGCCGAATCTACCGGAAGCTCAGTATCTGCGCGGCAATATCCTGTTCCAGAAAAAGGACCTGACCGCGGCCCAGGACGCCCTGTTGCAAGTGCTGCGGGTGATCCCGAACCATCCGGGCAGCCAGTTCCTGCTGGGGTCGATCAACTACGAACAGGGCAATCTGCTGCAGGCGGACCAGTATTTGACCGCGTTTGTCAACAGCCAATCCGGTTATCTGCCGGCCCGCTTGCTGCTGGCGGCGACCCAACTTCGCCTCGAGCAACCGGGTCGGGCGATCAATCTATTGACGCCAGCGCTGGCCCAAGCCCCGGACGACCCGCAACTGCTGGCCCTGCTCGGCAGCGCCCATCTGCAGGAACGCAACTTCGCCAAGGGTTCCGAGTACCTGCAAAAAGCCGCCCGGATTACCCCGGATGCCGCCAACATCCGCACCCAACTGGCGCTGTCGCGGCTGGCCGAAGGCAAGGCCGATGACGCGGTCCGCGAGTTGCAGGGACTGGTCGAACTGGGACAAGACGTGTTGTCGGCCGACCTGCTGCTGGTGCAGGCCTACCTGCAACAACAAGACTACGACCGGGCGATCGCCGCCGCCAGCGAACTGGCCGGCCAGCGGCCCGACGATCCGGTCGTCCGCAATCTGCTGGGCGGCGCCTATCTGGCCAAGGGCGAGGATGCCCGGGCCCGCGAGGAGTTCGAGCGGGCGCTGCGGCGGGATCCAGACTTCAACCCGGCCGCGCTGAATCTGGCGTTGCTGGAACTCAGAACCGGCAACCGCGCCGCCGCCCGAACCCTCTACGAGGAGATCGTCAAGAAGGATCCCGCCAATCTGGACGCCTTGCTGCGACTGGCGGGACTGGCCCAGCAGGCCGGCCAAGCCGACCAAGCGCTGCGCTGGCTGGAGCAGGCCTGGGACAAGAATCCGACCTCGCTGCCGGCCGGTCTGGCCCTGATCGAGCGCTATCAGGGGGCCGGACTCGGTCTGAAGGCCGTGAACGTCGCCCGTGGTCTGCAAGCCGCCAACCCCGACCATCCCGCCGCCGAACGGGCGCTGGGACTGGCGCTGTTGGCGGACGGCCAGCCGGCCGAGGCGCTGAAGTCCTTCCGCAAGCTGACCGCCGCGCAACCGCAATCGCCCGAACCCTGGCACCTGATCGCCCTGGCCCAGGCGCGGACCGAGGATTTTCCGGGAGCGGCCAGCTCCATCGACAAGGCGCTGGCAATCCAGGGCAACTATCTCCCGTCGCTGGTGGCGCGCGTGGAATTGCAGGCGCAGCAGCAGAAGTTCGCGGAGGCGCTGGCCGGAGCCAAGGCCCTGCAAGAGCAGTTCCCGGATCAGAACATCGGCCAACGGCTGGAAGGCAACCTGTATTTGCGGCAGCAGGATTTCCCCAGGGCGCTGACCGCCTACCGGGCGGCCCACGCCAAGACGCCGGACAGTCAAACCGTGTTGCTGCTGGCCGGCGCCCAGCAGGTGACTGGCGATGGCGACGGCGCGCTGAAAACCCTCCGCGACTGGTTGGCGGCGCATCCGAACGACGTCCAGGTTCGCACTCGGCTGGCCATGGAATTGCAACGGCTGGGACGGCGCGAGGAAGCCATCGCCGAATACGAGCGACTGGCCCAGCGCGATTCAGGGGGGGAAGCGGGCGCCGACGCGGCGGTGTTGGATCGCGGGCTGTTGCAGGCGGATACCCTGCTCGTCCAGGCGTATCTCCAGCAGCAGGATTTCGCCAAGGCGCTCGCCGCGGCTCGGGATCTGACCGAGAAACGGCCGGACGAGCCCGGCGCCTTCAATCTGTTGGGCGCCGTGCATCTGGCCCAGGGCGACCATCCAGCGGCCCGGGCGGCCTTCGAGAAAGCGTTGGCGCTCAAGCCCGACCATACCCCCGCGCAGATGAACCTGGCGACCCTGGAGGTGCGAGCCGGGGAAACAGCGGCCGCGCAGTCGCGCTACCGGCGGGTGCTGGAGCGCGAGCCGGACAACCTGGCGGCGGTGGTGCGCCTGGCGGCGGTGCTGGGGCGGACCGATGAAGCGCTGCGCCTGCTGGAGGGGATCTGGAACCGGCGTCCGGACTCGATTGAGGCTGGACTGGCGCTGGCGCAGGAGTATCTGGCGCGCCGGGATCCGACCAAGGCGCTGGCGGTGGCGCGGAAGCTGTCGGCCAACCGGCCGGACGATTCACGGGTGGCGCGGGCGCTGGGCGTCGCCCAGGCGAACAGCGGCGAAACCGCCGAGGCCATCGCGACCTTCCAGAAGCTGGCGGCCCTGCTGCCCCAGTCGCCGGAACCGTGGTATCTGGCGGCCATGGCGCAGGGCGCGGCGCAAGACGCCGAAGCGGCGGCCGAATCGCTCGACAAGGCGCTGGCGATTCAAAGCAACTACCTGCCGGCGCTGGTCGCCAGGGTGCAATTGCAGCAGCGGGAACAGCGGTTCGAGGAGGCGCTGGCCGGAGCGCGCCAGATTCAGACGCTCTATCCGGATCAGGTGACCGGTTATCTGCTGGAAGGCGAACTGGGTTTGCGCCAGCAGGACTATGCCCCGGCCATCGCCGCCTATCAGACCGCCTACGCCAAGACCCCGAACAGCGAAACGGCCATGCGGCTGGCGAACGCCCAGTGGCAATCCGGCGAGCGCGAGCCGGCGCTGACGACGCTGCGGCAATGGCTGACCAGCGAACCGAAAGATAACCGGGCGCGACTGCAACTGGCGATTTACCTACAGGAGACCGACCGCAAGCCCGAGGCGATCAATGAGTACGAGCGCTTGGCCGAGCAGTTGCCTGATAATGCGGTGGTGCTGAACAACCTGGCCTGGTTTTATTACGAGGCCGGCGATCCGCGGGCGGTGCGCTATGCGGAACGAGCGCACGACCGGGCGCCGGACAGCGCCGAGGTAACCGACACGCTGGGCTGGATTCTGGTCGAGCGCGGCGAAGTGTCGCGGGGGATGGAGTTGCTGCAAAAAGCCGTGGAACAGGCTCCCGAGCAGCCCTCGATCCGCTATCACCTGGCGGTGGCCTACGCCAAAATGGGCCGCAAGGACGCCGCGCGGCAGGAGCTGGAAAAGCTGGTGAACGACCAGAAACCCTTCCCGGAACAGGACGATGCCCGGAAACTGCTGGAGAGCGTGCGGAACTGAAAAACCGTACGAGAACCCCTCTCCCGCGGGCGGGAGAGGGGCAGTGGGGGATGAGGATCGCGCCTGCCTACAGGGAGCGCACGCTGGCTTTGCGAAAGGCTTCACGCAGTTCCTCGAACGTCCGGGCCACCGGAAACTGGGGAAATTCATCGATCACGTTCCGCGGCGGCCGGAACAGAATACCCGCCTCGGCCTCGGCCAGCATGGCGGTATCGTTGTAGGAATCGCCGGCGGCGATCACCCGGAAGTTGAGCGCATGGAACGCCCGCACCGCCGCGCGCTTGCCGTCGGTCTGTCGGAGGACGTAGTTGACGACCTGATCGTTCACCACCTCCAGCCGGTGACAGAATAACGTCGGCCAGCCGAGCTGTCGCATCAACGGTAGGGCGAACTCGTAATAGGTATCCGACAGAATGACTACCTGAAATCGCTCGCGCAGCCAGTCCAGATACTCGCGCGCGCCTTCCAGCGGCCCCATGTCGGCGATCACCCGCTGAATGTCCGACAGCTTCAGCCCATGCTGGTCGAGCAGGGCCAGCCGCTGCCGCATCAACTGGTCATAGTCGGGGATGTCGCGAGTGGTCGACCGCAGCGCCTCAACGCCGGTGCGTTCGGCGACATTGATCCAGATTTCCGGAACCAGGACCCCTTCCAGGTCCAGGCAAGCGAGTTCCATGACAGCCCCCTGATTGGCGGTTGCGCACCCTCCACGCGGGTGCGACGGATGCGATGATTATGCAACGATTGGATGCGTCGCGGTTAGCCGATCATGACGATGGCGTTGGCGTTGGAATAACGCTAACCGGTTTGCCACCCTTGCCGCAATAGCCGGCGGGGATGCCGCCTGGGAAGGGCGATCAAATGTCCCGCAAATTGGGCACTCGCTGCGTCGCCCCCTTTCCAAGGCTCCCCGCATAGGCTAAAGTTAGCCGAGAAAACAATCAGCCACGTTGACTCGCCAAAGGATGATGTCAAGCCATGGCTACCAACCCCAGTAATATCGTGACCCAGCCGGGCGGCCAGCTGATCGGACTGGCCAGACAGCTCGTGCTCAATCATTTGCTCGACGAAGCCGCCGCGCTCAAGGCCTTCGAGCAAGCCCGTAAGGACAATATCCCCTTCGTTTCCTACCTGGTCGAAAACAAGTTGGCGCGCGACAAGGACATCGCCCGCATCGCGTCGCGAAGCTTCAATCTGCCGCTGTTCGACATCGATGCCCTGGAAATCGACGCCGAAATCGTCCGTCTGGTCGATGAAAAGCTGCTCCGCCAGCACCGCGCCCTGCCCCTGTACAAGCGGGGCCGCCGGCTGTTTGTGGGCGTGAGCGACCCCACCCACCAACGGGTGCTGGAAGACATCAAATTCCAAACCCGACTCGATATCGAACCGGTCGTCGTCAGCGAACTCCAGTTGACCAAGACGCTCGACGATGCCATCCAGGCGCCCTCCGCGGACATGGGCGACAGTGACATCGGCGATCTCGACTTCAGCAACGAGGCCGACGCGGCGGCGAAAATCGAGACTCTGACCCAGTCGGACGCCGACGACGCGCCGGTGGTGCGATTTATCAATCAGGTCATCCTGCAAGCCATCAATCGCGGCGCCTCGGATATCCACTTCGAGCCCTACGAAAAAACCTACCGGGTCCGCCTGCGCCAGGACGGCATCCTGGACGAACTCTACAAGCCACCGGTCACCATGGCGCCGCGCATGGCCGCCCGCCTCAAGATCATGGCCCAGCTCGATATCGCCGAGCGCCGGGTGCCGCAGGACGGCCGGCTGAAACTCTATCTGACCAAGCAGCGGGCCATCGACTTTCGGGTCAACACGCTCCCCACCATGTGGGGCGAAAAAGTGGTGATGCGCCTGCTCGACCCGGCCAGCGCTCAGATGGGCATCGAGGCCTTGGGCTACGAGGAACACCAGAGGAATCTGTTTCTCAATGCCATCCATAAACCGCAGGGCATGGTGCTGGTGACCGGCCCCACCGGCAGCGGTAAAACCGTCTCTCTGTACACGGCGCTCAACATCCTGAACACGTCCGCGGTCAATATCTCCACCGCCGAGGATCCGGTGGAAATCAATTTACCCGGCATCAATCAAGTCAATGTCAACCCCAAGGTCGGAATGACCTTCGCCAACGCCCTGCGCTCCTTTCTACGCCAGGATCCGGATATCATCATGGTCGGCGAGATCCGCGATCTGGAAACCGCCG
>JAWOHQ010000400.1:0-6342 GCA_046485105.1 Candidatus Competibacteraceae bacterium
GGCTGTTCGCCATTTAAAGTGGTACGCGAGCTGGGTTTAGAACGTCGTGAGACAGTTCGGTCCCTATCTGCCGTGGGCGTTGGAGCGTTGCGGGGCGCTGTTCCTAGTACGAGAGGACCGGAATGGACAGACCGCTGGTGTACCGGTTGTCATGCCAATGGCATCGCCGGGTAGCTACGTCCGGACGGGATAACCGCTGAAAGCATCTAAGCGGGAAGCCTCCCCCAAGATGAACGCTCCCGAGTCCTCGAGACTCCTCAAGGCCCGTCGCAGACCACGACGTGGATAGGCGGGCGGTGGACGCGCGGCAACGCGTGCAGCCGACCCGTACTAATTGGCCGTGCGGCTTGACCCGGTAACACCCCAGCCTTGCGACCGCCCCAGCCGCCGCCGCCGTCCCCCATCGCACCGTCCCCCTCTTCGCCTGGCGACCTCAGCGCGCGGGAACCACCCGATCCCTTCCCGAACTCGGCCGTGAAACCGCGCCGCGCCTATGATCGTGTGCGAGCACGCACGCTAAAGTCGGTCATCGCCAGGCACTCTACACCCCCCCAACCCCCCATAACTGGGGGTTGGGTTTTTTGGTTTACCGGTTTGCCGGTTGGAGATGAACCCGATGTCCAGAGTCTGCGAGGTAACGGGCAAACGCCCCCTCACCGGAAACAATGTTTCTCACGCTAACAATAAGACCCGCCGCCGGTTTCTGCCAAACCTGCATGTACATCGGTTCTGGCTTGAAAGCGAACGGCGTTTCGTAAAGCTGCGTGTGTCTTCACACGGCATGCGAATCATCGATAAAAAGGGCCTTGAGGTCGTTCTTGCTGAACTGCGTGAACAAGGCCATAAGTATTAAGGGAGGTAGCTGTTATGCGCGACAAGATTAAACTGGTTTCAACCGCGGGTACGGGGCATTTTTACACCACGACCAAGAACAAGCGCACGACCCCGGAAAAGCTGGAAATGAATAAATACGATCCCGTCGTTCGCAAGCATGTTCCCTACAAGGAAGCCAAGATTAAGTGAGTGTCTTGCCGCGAAAGACGCTAAACGCCAATATAAAACCCGCCATCTGGCGGGTTTTATGGTTTGGAGACTGATGCTCGATGCGATGATCAGACCGAGCGTGCTGAGTAGCCCCGCAATGATTGCGCAAACTCTTGCAAAACTTGAATACCACTGGCTTCGGCTCGCGCACACCATTCCTGCAAGGAGATCAGCAGTTTTTCATGACTGGCGGTCGTCCGGCCCCAGATGGCTTGCAAGCTCAGGCGAAATTCGTAGACGGTCCGCAGGGTCTGGCTGAGATCAAGCACACTGTACAGGTGGTCGCGATCCCGGTCATCCAACCGGGTCTCCTCCCGAATCAACAACGCCTTGGCTTGTTTGAGCATCCGGCGTCGGGAGTCATCGGCCTTGCGTAGTTCTTCCCGCAGCACCGGGGTTAACACCTCGCGGCTAAAATCCGCCATCACGTATAAGCGGTTGAGGATCAACGCTCGCAGCGTGTCCAGATCGATCACCTGCTTGTCGGGCCGTTGCTGAGGAATCGGCGCGATTTTCTTAACCCGCGCCAGCCGCAGGATTTCCAGAGTCCGGATATAAAGCCAGCCGATGTCGAATTCCCACCGCTTGCTCGACAGTTTGGCGGAACTGGGAAAAGCATGATGATTATTATGGAGTTCCTCACCGCCGATTATCAAACCCAGCGGCGACAAATTGGTGGACGCATCGCGCGTTTCATAGTTGCGGTAACCCCAGTAATGGCCCAGACCATTGACTACGCCCGCCGCCCAGAAAGGAATCCATAGCAGTTGCACGGCCCAAACCGTCAGTCCCGGGATGCCGAACAGCGCCAAATTGATGAACAAAAGCAGGGTGACGCCCAGTCGGTCGTAGCGGGCATAGAGGTGGCGCTCCAGCCAGTCGTCGGGCGTACCGTGGCCATAGCGTTCCACAGTCTCCGCCTTGCCGGCTTCGACGCGGTACAGCTCCACGCCTTCCCAAAGCACCTTGCGGATTCCTAAAATCTGCGGGCTATGAGGATCGTCTGGCGTCTCGCACTTGGCGTGATGTTTGCGGTGAATGGCCACCCACTGTCGGGTGATCATCCCGGTCGTCAACCACAGCCAGAAGCGGAAAAAATGGCTGACGAGCGGGTGCAAATCCAGCGCGCGATGTGCTTGGGCGCGATGCAGGAAAATAGTGACGGCGGCGATCGTGACATGGGTCATCAACAGCGTCGCCAACACCAGTTCCCAAAATGACAGATTCAGCAAACCATGAGCCAGGAAGTTCAAGGCAACACCTTTCGCAAAAGTGGTTGGCAAATAGAGGCACTATAATTTGAATGGGCTTGGTTCCCATGATACCGGTCGTCGCAAACTTATGCTTGTCGAAAATGCCGCGTTGATGACTGACGGTTTTTTGGTGCGGGTAGAAGGTCTGACCCGCCGCTACGGCGAGGTTCGGGCGGTCGATGCCGTCGCGTTCACGCTTGTGGGCGGCCAAATCCTGGGCTTTCTCGGTCCCAACGGTGCCGGAAAATCCACCACCATGCGCATGCTGGCGGGAGTGTTGGCGCCCGACAGCGGGCGCATCATCATCAATGGCGTCGACCTGCTGGACGACCCGTTGCGCGCCAAGCAGGCGATCGGTTATCTACCCGAACAACCGCCACTATATCGCGAACTGACTGTCGACGAGCAACTGTGCTACAGCGCCCGTCTCCACAGACTCGGCCGCGTGGCCAGGCTCCAGGCCATGGCGCGGATCAAACAGCGCTGTGGGCTGACTGCGGTTGGCCGACGGTTGATCGGCAATCTGTCCAAGGGATATCGACAGCGGCTCGGTATCGCCCAGGCCCTGCTGCACGATCCCCCGGTGATCATTCTGGACGAACCCACCGTCGGTCTGGACCCAATCCAGCTTCGCGAAATCCGCGACCTGATCCGGGAACTGGGGCAGGATCACGGGGTGATACTGTCCACCCACCTGTTGTCGGAGGTCCAGGCGACCTGTACGCACGTGCAGATTATGCGCGACGGCCGGTTGGTGTATGCCGGCGCACTGGCGGAATTGGAACAACGCCGGCAATCCACCCGCTTGCGCATCGGTTTGCGGACCCCCCCCCCGCTCGCGCTGCTACGAACTCTGCCGGCGGTCGAGCAGGTCGATGAGTTCGGCCATGGCCGCTTCCGGTTACACCACCCCGCCGGCGCCGCACCAACCCAGGTGGTGCTCGAACAGGCGCGAATTGGCGGCTGGGAATTGTGGGAGTTGACTCCGGAACATGCGGATTTGGAATCGATCTTTATCGATTTGGCCCTTGAACGGGAGGTGGAGCAATGATCTTCACTATCGCCGCCCGCGAATTGCGGGGACTGTTTCTGTCACCGCTGGCCTGGACTCTGCTGGCGATGATGCAAGGATTGCTGGCATGGATTTTTCTGATCTTGATCGATGAGTTCCGAAGTTTGGAGGGGCAACGGGTCGGATTGGAGCCTGTGCCCGGCGTCACCGACCTGGTCGCCGCACCGTTGTTGCGGGTCGCCGCCTGGGCGCTGCTGTTGCTGACGCCCCTGCTGACCATGCGTCTGTTTAGCGAGGAACGCCGGGTTGGGACGCTCGATCTGCTGCTCTCGGCACCGGTGACCCCAACCGAAATCGTGCTCGGCAAGTATTTGGGGGTCTTGACGTTTCTTCTGGCAGCAGTGGCGTTGATCGCGCTGATGCCCTGGTCCCTGGCCGCCGGGGCAACGCTCGATTTCGGCAAGTTGGGGGCTGGCCTGCTGGGGCTGAGCCTGCTCGCCGCCAGTTTCGCCGCCGCAGGTCTGTATCTGTCCACCTTGACCGCGCAACCGGCGGTGGCCGCGACCGCGACTTTTGGGCTGCTACTGGCCTTTTGGATCGTGGATCTGGCTGGAGCTGGCCAGGGGGCGGTCAGTCCAGTATTCCATTATTTAGCGCTACCGCGCCATCTCGATGCCTTGCTGCTGGGGCTGATTCACAGCGCGGATGTGGCCTACTATCTACTGTTTAGCGCGGCGTTTCTGGGTCTGGCGATCCGTCGGCTCGACAATATCCGGTTGCAGGGCTGAGGAATGTGGCTCGATCGTTCTATTCGCCGGCGCCTGTGGTTCCAGAACCTGTTATTTTACCTATTGTTCGGTGTGGCCATCGGCTTGCTAGCCTGGTCGAGTACCCGCTATGAGATTCAGTTCGACTGGAGCGCCGGCAATCGCAATACCCTGTCCGAAGCCAGCCGAACCGTGTTGGCCGGTCTGGACGGTCCGGTGCGCGTGACCGCCTACGCCCGCGATAACCCGTCTCTGCGCGATGCCATCACCCGGTTGGTGGACCGTTATCAGCGTCACAAGCCCGATGTGACTTTGAGCTTCGTCAACCCCGATCTGCTGCCGGATCGGGTGCGGGAATTGGAGATCACCCGGGATGGTGAACTGTATCTGGAGTATCGCGGACGCGGCGAAAAGGCCCACCACCTCGGGGAACAGGCCGTGACCCACGCGTTGCAGCGTCTGAGCCGCCAAACGGAGCGCGTGTTGCTGTTTCTCGATGGCCACGGGGAACGCAAACCGCTGGGAACCGCCAATCACGATCTGGGCGCCTTCGGTCGGGAATTGGCCAAGACCGGAATCCTGGCGCGTCCGCTCGATCTGGCGGTGGAAGCGCGTATTCCTCCCGCCGCCGCGCTGGTGATCGCCGGACCGCGCGCGCCGTTGTCGCCAGAGGTGATCGAGGTGATCCTGGAGTTTCTGAAGCGCGGCGGAAATCTGCTGTGGTTGCTGGAACCCGGCGAGTCCTCCGGCCTGCACCGCCTGGCGGCGGCGTTGGGCGTCACGGCCCGACCTGGAATATTGGTGGATCCGGACGCACAGCGACTCGGCATCCGCAACCCGACCTTTATTCCCATCGCCGATTATGGTCCGCATCCGATTACCGAATCATTGCGTGCGCCCGCGCTGTTGCCACAAGCAACGGCGCTGGAGGTTCGTCCGCTCGCCCCCTGGGCGGCGGCGGTTCTGCTGGAATGTCCGCCTCGAAGCTGGGCGGAAACCGGACCGATCGACATCCCGTTGCGGTTTGCTCCCGACCGCGCCGAACCGTCCGGTCCGCTAACCGTGGGCGTGGCGCTGTTTCGCCCTTCCCCCGTCGAATCTCCTGACGCGGGCGATCCGCGCGCCGGCGCCCAGCAGCGGGTGGTCGTGATCGGCGACGGCGACTTTCTCTCCAATACCTATCTAGGCAATGGCGCCAACTTGGAATTGGGATCGAACATCGTCAATTGGCTGCTCGGGGACGAGGCGTTGATCGCGATTCCCCCCAGGACGGCGCCCGATCCTCATTTACATCTGTCGGAAGGGACGCTGGCGCTGCTGGCGGCGGGGTTCCTGATCGGGGCGCCGGGGGCGTTGCTGGCCAGTGGCTGGCTGATTTGGTTCCGGCGGCGACGGCGCTGACCATGAGCGTACTCGCACGGCGGCGGTGGCAAAACCTGGGTTTGTTGGGACTGGTTGGTGGGCTGGTGGCTCTGGCTCTGCTCGACCCGGGCCGGAGGCCGCCGTCCCTCGTCCCACCATTGCTGGAGTTGGCTCCAGCGCGGATCGAACGGATCATGGTCGAGCGGTCCGGCCAGGAGTCGCTGGACTTTGTCTGGCGCGAGGGTCGTTGGTGGATGATGGCGCCAGAGACCGGGTTCGCTAATCCCGTGTTGGTCGGTCCGATCTGGCGTTTGGCTGAGATGCGTTGCCCGCGACAGTACGCGGTCGCCGAAGTGGACCTGAAGCGCCTGCGTCTTGATCCTCCTCGACTGCGATTATGGTTGAACGAGCAGGAGATCCGGTTTGGCGATACCGATCCGACCGACGCCTGGCGCTATTTGCAAGTCGGCGCGACGGTTTTTCTCTGCGCTGACAGCGTCTATCCATTGTTGACCAGCGCCGCGGGCAGTTTTATCGCTCCGTCCATCGAATCCCTGGCGCCGACCCATCCGAGCGACGAGTAATGCCTGAATTGCCAGAAGTCGAAACCGTCCGCTGCGGCATCGCGCCGCATCTGCTCGGACAGACCGTTATCCAGGTGGTGGTCCGGCAACCCCGGCTGCGCTGGCCCGTGCCGGAAGAGCTGACGATCCAGTTGCCGGGGCAAACCATCCGGCGGGTCGAGCGACGCGCCAAGTACCTGCTGTTGTATGCCGACACCGGTACCGTGATTTTCCATCTGGGCATGACCGGCCGGTTGCGAGTCCTGCCGGTCGCCGCGCCGCTCCAGAAGCACGATCACGTGGACTTGGCGCTGGCGAACGGGCAATGCCTGCGCTTTAAC
>JAWOHQ010000035.1:0-5609 GCA_046485105.1 Candidatus Competibacteraceae bacterium
CTCCCGTAACATCGCGTATTTCTGGGGATCGTTTAACGGTCGATTCTCGCGGTCGGTGACGAAAAACAGATCTTCGACCCGGGCGCCGATGGTGGCGATTTTGGCGTTGTGCAACTGGACCCCGCACTCCATGAATACCTTTCCCACGTGGCATAGCAGCCACGGCAGATCCCAGGACACCAGTTCCACCATCGTGCTATCAGTGGCGGTATCCTCACGGAAAGACACCAGGGTCGGCATCTGGAACGCACGCTGAATCCGCGAAATGTGCCGGCTGGGCAACGGCGGCATGACATCGGGCCGATTCAAGGCATGCAGCAGGCTGGTGGTGATTTCCTTGATGCGCGCCCGCTCGCGGATGGGCGCGCCGGAGTCCTCCAGCACCGTGAAGCTGTCGAGAGTGTAACCGCTGTGGCCGGTGATGATCCGGGCATCGAGAATGTTCAGCCCCAACTGATCGAGGATGGAGGTGATCAGCGCGAACAGGTTGTCCTGATCGCGGGTGTAAATAAAGATTTCGGTGCCGCCCCGGTCCGAATCGTCGCGCGCCATGACCAGCGGCCGGTCGTTGTGGCCTTTTTTAAGGATCGCCCGGGTATGCCAGGAAATCTCGTCGGCGGCGTGGCGCAGGAAATAATCATCGCCGAAGCTCTCCCACACCCGGTTGATGCGTTCCTCATCAATGCGGGTCGCATGCAATCGGCGCCGCGCCTGCGCCTGGACCTCGCGAATGCGCTCTTCTTTGTCGATCGGGTTGTCCAGCCCCCGGCGCAGCGCTTGACGGGCCGCACTGTAGAGCTGCCACAACAGCGAGGCCCGCCAAGTGTTCCACAGCTTGGGATTGGTGCCGCGGATATCAGCGACCGTCAGCAGGTACAGATAGTCCAGATGCATCTGGTCGCCCATCCGGCGGGCGAAGGCGTGGATGACCTCGGGATCGTGGATATCTGTCTTCTGCGCGGTCAGCGACAGGGTCAGGTGATGGCGCACCAGCCAGGCCACCAGCCGAGTGTCGAAGCTGCTGAGCCCGTGCCGGCGACAAAACCGCTCGGCATCCTCGGCGCCCAACTCGGAGTGATCGCCGCCCCGACCCTTGGCGATATCATGGTACAGGCCGGCGATATAGAGCAATTCCGGTTTGGGCAGCCGGTCCATGATCGCGTTGCAATGCGGCAACGCCTCGGCGAACTTAGGAAGATAAAATCGCCGCAGGTTGCGCACCACGAACAGGATGTGCTGGTCTACCGTGTAGGCGTGAAACAGATCGTATTGCATCCGGCCGACGATCTGGCCGAATTCCGGCAGATAGGCTGGCAAGACCCCATACGCATTCATCAACCGCAGTTGCCAGGTGACGCCGTGGGGTTGACGCAGGATTTCCATGAACAGGCTGCGCGGCCGCATGTCCTTGCGAAACTTCTCGTCGATCAAGGGCAGGTGTTCGCGGATCATGCGGATGGTGGTGGCCCGGATGCCCTTGAGTTCCGGATGTTGTTGCAGGATCAGGAAGATTTCCAGCAGGGCGAAGGGGTAGCGCAGGAAGACGTTGGGCTGGGTCACCTCCAGGTAGCCGCGGCGGGCCTGAAAGCGGCGATTGATGGGGCGTGGCTCGTCGGGATCGTCGGCCAGCAGGATCGCTTCCTCGAACCACTGCAACAGCATCTCGTTCAACTGACTCAGGGCGTTGACGGTGCGGTAGTAACGCTGCATGAATTGCTCGACCCCCAGGTTGTGATCGTGATCCTGGTAGCCAAACTGCTGGGCAACGCGCCGCTGGTGATCGAACAGGAGATTGTCCTCGCGCCGCCCGGTCAACACGTGCAGAGCGAACCGCACCTGCCAGAGAAAGTTGCGGCTCTCAATCAGTTCCTCGTATTCGCGCGCGCTCAGAAAACCGTGATCGATCAGTTCCCGCAGGGTGCTGGCGCCGAAGTGGCGCTTGGCGACCCAGCCGATCATCTGTAAGTCGCGCAGGCCGCCGGGACCGTCCTTGATATTGGGTTCCAGATTGAAGGCGGTTTCGTTGTACTTCTGACAGCGCTGGCAGCGCTCCTGGCGCTTGAACTCGAAGAAGGCGGCGTCCGGCCAGATCCGATCCGGCCCAGTGACGGCGCGCATCCGCTCGAACAGCGCCGGCGAGCCCGTCAGCAACCGGGCTTCCATCAGGCTGGTGGCGATGGTGATGTCGGCCGCGCCCTCGCGGGCGCAATCCTCGACCGTGCGCACGCTGTGCCCGACTTCCAAGCCGATATCCCACAGGAAAGTCAAAAGCTCCTCCAGCCCGGAACGGCGGCTTTCCAGCGCCTGATCGCCGAGCAGAATCATGATGTCCACATCCGAGCCGGGGTGCAGCTCGCCGCGCCCGTAGCCGCCGACCGCCACCAACGCCAGGTCCGGCGCGTCCGCCGCGAAAAAACGGAGCCAGGCCCGTTGCAGCAATTCATCCATCAAGCGAGCGCGGACTGGCACCAATTCGTGGGCGGGAGCACCCTGCCGGAACCGTTCCACGAGCCGGGCATCACCGTTTTGGAGCAGGGTGCGAAACGGCGTAATTGGAGTGGCGGCCATGGCGGACTCACGCTCGAACGCCATGGCATCAAACATGGCCTCGCTCGCGGCCAACGGTTGGAGAGCGGGCGAAAAAGCAGGCATTAGCACGGTTTCGAGAGTGGCCATGAGGTTTTTTCGGGAGAGACGGGGAATCCGCGGAGGTCAGCCGAACGACTAGAGGGTGTCGCCGGGCAACAGCGTCAGGACTTCGTAGCCGGTTTCCGTGACTAGCACGGTATGTTCCCACTGCGCGGAGATGCTGTGATCCTTGGTGATGACAGTCCACTGGTCGGGCATGACTTTAACGTGCCGCCGGCCGGCGTTGAGCATCGGCTCGATGGTAAAGGTCATACCGGGCTTCAGTTCGACGCCGGCGCCCGGATCGCCGTAGTGCAGTACCTGTGGCTCTTCATGAAAGTCCCGGCCGATGCCGTGGCCGCAGTACTCGCGCACCACCGAGCAGTGCTGGGCCTCGGCATACTTCTGGATGGCGTGCCCGATATCGCCGAGATGAATGCCGGGCCGTACCATGCGAATGCCGACGCACATCGCTTCGTAGGCGACCCGGCTGACCCGCTGCGCGGCGATCGGGGGGGCACCGACGTGGAACATCTGGCTGGTGTCGCCGTGGTAGCCGTCCTTGAGCACGGTGATGTCGATGTTGAGCACATCGCCCTTCTTCAGCTTTTTCGGGCCAGGGATACCATGGCAGACCACGTGGTTGACCGAGGTGCAGATGGACTTGGGAAAACCACGATAATGGAGCGGCGCGGGGATGGCCCGTTGCGTGTTGACGATATAATCGTGGCAGATCCGATCCAGTTCCTCGGTGGTGACGCCCTCCCGCACGTGAGGCCGGATCATGCGCAGGACCTCGGCGGCCAGGCGACCGGCCACCCGCATTTTGTCAATTTCCGCCGGCGTCTTGAAGGTGATGCTTGCTGGTGGCTTGGGGGTTTTCTGAAACATGTTTTGGTCTACGAGCTTCCGCCTGCGAACGCAAGACAAGAATTGTGGGGCAAGCGACCGCCAGGGCGACCACCGGCTATTGGGACCCCATCGAACCCGCGGCGGTTCATTTGGTTTTCCCGATCGATCCATGTTATAAAGCGCGCGCCTTTTAGGCAAACTCCACGATTTTTCATACTTCTCACATTCGCCGGCACGGGCGGCCGGGTGCCCCATGAAGGGTCGCTGCTCGGGGCGAATGGAGGCTTAACCCCAATCCTGAGGAGAATACTCGGCAATGGCGACCGTTTCCATGCGCCAGATGCTGGAGGCCGGTGTGCATTTCGGCCACCAGACCCGTTACTGGAATCCCAAGATGGCCCCGTATATTTTCGGGGCGCGTAGCAAGATTCACATCATCAACCTGGAAAAAACCCTGCCGCTGTACCTGGAGGCGCTGAATTTCGCTGGTCGGCTGGTATCCAAGGGTGGCAAGGTCCTGATGGTGGGCACCAAGCGCTCGGCCCGCGAGTCGACCGCCGAGGCGGCGATCCGCTGCGGGATGCCCTATGTCAACCACCGTTGGCTGGGTGGTATGTTGACCAACTTCAAGACGGTTCGCCAGTCCATCAAGCGGCTTAAGGATCTGGATCTGATGGCTCAGGATGGCAGTTTCGAGCGGTTGGTCAAAAAGGAAGTGATCGGTCTGCGGCGCGAAATGGATAAGCTCGAGCGCAGCCTGGGCGGCATCAAGGACATGGCCAGCCTGCCGGATGCGTTGTTCGTGATCGACGTCGGTCATGAACGCATCGCCATTCAGGAAGCCAACAAGCTGGGCATTCCGGTGATTGGCGTGGTGGACACCAACCATTCACCCGATGGCATCAGTCATGTTATTCCCGGCAACGACGACGCCATCCGAGCCATTCAACTGTATTTGGGAGGGCTGGCCGAGGCGGTTCTGGAAGGGCGCGCTGTGTTGACCACGGGCCGCTTCGAGGAAGAATTCGTCGAAATTCCCGAGGAAGAGGCTCCGTCGAATGTCGAGATGGGCGCCTGAGTCCTTTTGTCCTGTCATTAAGACGGTCATTTCAGCCAAGGGATGCCCGCGCTGCGTGCATCCCTTAACGATCTCGTTGGTCCTGGATGGGGCTTTACGCCAATCCTACTGAATTTAAAAGTTTTTTAGAGGCACGCAATTATGGCGGAAATTACGGCGGCGCTCGTTAAGGAATTGCGCGAGCGCACGGGCGCGGGAATGATGGAGTGCAAAAGAGCCCTGCAGGAAATCGGGGGCGATATCGATGCGGCGGTCGAACTGATGCGCAAGGCGGGTCAGGCCAAGGCCGACAAGAAAGCCAGCCGCATCGCCGCCGATGGATTGATCGTCATCCGGCAAGCGGGCGAAGCAGCGGTTCTAATCGAGATCAACTGCGAAACCGATTTCGTGACCAAAAATGAGGACTTCCGGGCTTTCGCCGACGCCGTGGCCGAGGTGGCGCTGCGGGACGGACCCGCCGACCTGGATGCCCTGCTGGCGCTGGACATGGCCAACGGCCAGAGCGTCGAGCAGAACCGGCGCGAGTGCATCGCCAAGATCGGTGAGAACATCAACGTCCGCCGCTTCGCCCTCCTGACGGCTCCGACCGGCGTATTAGGTAGTTACCTGCACGGCACCCGCATCGGTGTGTTGGTGGAATTGGAAGGCGGCGATGCTGAATTAGCCAAGGATATCGCCATGCATGTGGCCGCCAGTCGGCCGCTGTGCGTCAGCGCCGACCAGGTGCCGGCCGAGCTAGTCGCCAAGGAGAAGGAGATTTACGCGGCGCGCGCGGCCGCTGAAGGCAAGCCAGACAACATGATCGAGAAAATTGCCACGGGACGGCTCCGCAAGTATCTGGAAGAAGTAACCCTGCTGGGCCAGCCCTTCGTCAAGGACCCCGACCAGCGCGTGGAGCAGTTGCTCGGGGCGCGCGGCGCGCGAGTGCTCCGCTTTGAACGCTTCGAACTGGGAGAAGGAATCGAAAAGAAATCCGACAACTTCGCGGCCGAAGTGGAAGGAATGGCGCGAGGGCGCGGCGATCAGGACTAGCGGTGAGCCCGGCGGGAGC
>JAWOHQ010000135.1:0-3410 GCA_046485105.1 Candidatus Competibacteraceae bacterium
CCGACTTCAGCATGTCGACCGTCTGCGACAAGCGCGAGTTGTTCTGGCGGCGCGGGTGGTCACAGTTCCGACTGATGGAGGTCGCACGCATCCTGGGGCATGCTACCCATGGCAGCCTACGCCTGCTTCGGCTCTTCGATGGTGATGTCGGTGGGACCGGTCGCCGTGGCCTCGCTGATGACCGCCGCCGCGCTGAGCGGCATCGCCGCGCCGGGCAGTCCGGAGTACATCGCCGCCGCCGTGGTGCTGGCGCTGCTATCCGGGTTGCTGCTGTTCGGCTTCGGTCTGCTCGGGCTGGGTCACCTGGCGCGGTTGCTCAGCCATCCAGTGATCAATGGTTTCATCACCGGCGCCGCGTTGATGATTATCATCAGCCAGTTGCGGCCGTTGCTGGGCATCGACGCCCGCGGCGACACCGCGGCGTTGCTGGTCGTGGATCTGTTGGGATCGCTGGGCGGTTTCGCGCCGCTGACGGCAAGCTTCGGGCTGACCGCGCTGGTCTTTCTCTGGCTGGCGCGTCGCTATTTGGCGCGGCTGCTGGCCCGACTGGGGCTGGCCCGGACGACGGCCGACCTGCTCGCCAAGCTGGCGCCCATGCTGGCCGTGCTGACGGCCTCCGCCCTGGTGGTCGGACTGGACTTGCAAGAGCGTCTCCCGGTGGTGGGGGCGTTGCCGCCAGGACTTCCATCGCTGGTCCTGCCGGCGCTGGATTTCACCCTGATCGGCGCGCTCTGGCTGCCGGCGCTGATCATCGGACTGATCGGTTTCGTTGAAAGCGTGTCCATCGCTCAGGCCTTCGCCCGGCGCAAGGGCCAGCGCATCGATCCCAACGCCGAGCTGCGCGGACTGGGGGCGGCCAATGTGGTCAGCGCCTTCTCTGGAGCGTTTCCGGTCACCGGCGGTTTTTCCCGCACCGTGGTCAACGCCGAGGCTGGAGCGCGAACCCCGCTGGCGAGTGTGCTGGCCGCCGGGCTGATGGCCCTGGTGTTGCTGTTCGCCACCGGGCTGTTCGGAGCCCTGCCGCTGGCGGTGCTGGCCGCCGTGATCATCAGCGCCGCGCTCGGGCTGGTCGATGTCCAGGGGCTGCGGCAGGTCTGGCGCTACGACCGGATCGAGGGCGTCGCGTTCGGCGGCACGGCGCTCGGGGTGCTGCTGGTCGGGGTCGAGGCGGGGGTGATTTTCGGCGTGGCCCTGTCGCTGGCGATGCTGGTCCTGCGGGCCAGCCGACCGCATATCGCCGTGGTCGGACGGATTCCCGGCACCGAGCATTTTCGCAACATCCACCGGCATCAGGTGGAGACCCGGCCGGGGCTGGCGATCGTGCGGGTCGATGAGATCCTGTTCTTCGGCAATGCCGAAGCGGTGGAAGAAGAGTTGGAGCGAATTCTGGCCGAACGCCCCGGCGCCCGCGATCTGGTCCTGGTCATGCTGTCGGTCAGTCACATCGACGCCACCGCGGCCGAGATGCTGGAACATCTGAACGAGACCCTGCGGTCCCGGGGTATCCGGCTGCACTTGGCCGAAGTGAAGGGGCCAGTCATGGATCGGTTGCACCCCGGACCGCTGCTACAGCGGCTCAGCGGGCGCGTTTTCCTATCGACCAACGAGGCTTTTGAGACGCTGGGTGGGGTGGCGCCGGCTGCGAATTGAGCGACCGGCTCAGCGAACATGCAGTTCTGGCGGCGGCGTTCGCCGACCCCGGCATTGGCGCGCCGACGGTGGTATTCTCCATTTCGAGGATTTGGAGTCAGGGATGAGGGATGTTTTTTCCCAAAACCCAGTGGACTTGCTCGTCCGATCCGGGCAGCCGACAATGCGACTTCGTAAGGCCGTATCGATAGCCCCAAGTAGATTTAAAGGAGAATTGGTTATGAGTTATACCGTTACCGTATCGTTCGGCCCCGACCGGGATTACGAGATCATGCTGCACGATGGCGACCTGCAAGGCACGGACAAGGATCAGGCGCGCACCTGGCTGGCCAGGGAATTCGAGGATCTGGAATGCGCGCCGCCCAATCCTTCGGGCAAAATCCTGGTTCTCGACATGATCCTGGGCGTCGCTGAGTACGGTGGCGAGAATCGCTTCATCAAAGGTGGCGAATGGGCCAAAAGCTTTGCGATAGCGGTTGCGGTGGCCCTGGAACGCCCGGCGGTCAAAATCGACGTTGCGAACCTGGTCGTCGGTTGAACGGTTCCCCGCATGCCATCGACCCAGCCCATTGCTTCGGTTGCCTCGCCCTGTATCTCCGTCTGCCGAATCTCGGACCCAACCAGCCTGTGTGTCGGCTGTTTTCGGACCCTGGAAGAGATCGCCTTGTGGAGCCAGTATACCCATGAGGAAAAAGCCGAAGTGCTGCGGCGCGTGAACCAGCGCCAGCATCCGGATCAGAATCCTGGCTGATGCAACGGCTGCCCCCCTCGGTTCGGATCATCGAAAGGGACTGGCTTTCCTCCAACCAGATCCTCTTCCACGACGACGAGGATTCAGCCAGCCTGGTCGATACCGGCTATGTGAAGCATCGGGCCTTCACAGCCAGTCTGGTGGGCCATCTGCTGGGGCCGAGAAAGCTCGTCAGAATCCTCAATACTCATCTCCATTCGGACCACTGCGGCGGCAACGCCGAACTGGCGAGGCGTTTCCCTTGCGAGATCCTGGTGCCCAAAGCCACGTTCGCGGCGGCCGACGCCTGGGATGAAGAACAACTCACCTTCAAGGCCACGGGTCAGTTTTGCGACCGGTTCCAGCCGACCGGCCTGTTGAGTCCAGGCCAGACCCTGGTCCTGGGCGGCCTGCCTTGGCAGGTCCACGCCGCCCCAGGGCACGACCCCGACTCCATTCTGCTGTTTCAACCTGACGAGGGCATTCTGATCTCGGCCGACGCCCTCTGGCAGGATGGTTTCGGGGTGATCTTCCCGGAGATCTCGGGAGCCAGCGGCTTCGATGAGGAAGCGCGGATTCTCGATGTGATCGAGTCGCTGGCCCCTCGTTTCGTCATCCCCGGTCATGGACCGGCGTTCGCTGACGTGGCTGAAGCTCTGAATCGCGCCCGCCGACGTCTGGAATGGCTGCGGGAAGACCCCACCCGCAACGCCCGATACGCCCTGAAGGTGATGGTGAAATTTCTCATGCTCGAACTCGAGCGGGTCCCCGCAAGCCGGGTGCATGCCCGACTGGACAGCACCGTGGTCATTGCCAACGCCGCCAGCTTGGCGGGCATGGCGCCGGCCGAAGCCATCGACTGGGCCATTGCGGGGCTGGCGTCCTCCGGACAGCTTGCGTGGTCGGACGGAGAACTGGTCTGCCCGGGCGCGCACGGTTAAGCCCACGCGCGGCCAGAGCGATGGCGCGGCGTCACGGCAGTTTGTCGAGCAACCTGACAATGGCGGCGATGACCGCTTCGGATTGATCC
>JAWOHQ010000140.1:0-6230 GCA_046485105.1 Candidatus Competibacteraceae bacterium
GCGAAAATTTTCACATCGCGGCTGACGCCCAGGTCTTCCAGGCATTCGCGGACCAGAATAGCCAGGCTGTAAGCCTCTTCCCCCGTGGAGCACCCCGCCACCCACAAGCGAATTTCCCGGTTGCCGAGGTTCTGGATGATTTCCGGCAGGCCGTGTTGCGCCAGGCGCTCGAAGGCGGCCGGGTCGCGGAAGAAGCTGGTGACTCCGATCAGCAGTTCGCGGTACAGCGCCGTCACTTCACCGGGGTTGTTCCCCAGACAGGCGACGTAACCCTGGATTTCGTCGATCTGGTTGATGGTCATGCGGCGTTCGATGCGCCGGGTGACGGTGCTGGGTTTGTAGAAGGTGAAATCGACCTTGCACTTCTCCCGCAGGATGGCGAACACCCGGGTCAAACCCTGCTCGTCGCTCAGCAGGGTTTCGGAACGGTCGACCTTGACCACGTAGGGATGTTGGGCGAAGGACAGCAACTGGGCGGGCATCTGGTCCGGCGGCAGCACGAAGTCGGCCAGGCCGGTGGAGAGAGCGGCCCGCGGCATACCGTCGAACTTGGCGCTCTCCTCGTTCTGGACCATGACCATGCCGCCGTATTCCTTGATGGCCCGCACCCCCCGCGTGCCGTCGCTGCCGGTGCCGGAGAGAATGATGGCCACGGCCTTTTCGCCCTGATCCTCGGCCAGCGACCGCAGAAAGACGTCGATCGGCAGGTTGATGCCCTTGCTGTGATCCTGCTCGCTCAGCAGCAGTTTGCCGTGGAAAATGGTGAGGTTCTTCTTGGGTGGAATCAGGTAGACGTGATCGGGCAGCACCCACATCCCATCCTCGGCCCGGTGGACCGGCATGGGGGTCTTCTTGGACAGCAGTTCGACCATCAAGCTCTTGTAATCGGGTGAGAGATGCTGGATCACCACGAAACCCAGGCCGCTG
Source organism: Candidatus Competibacteraceae bacterium (assembly GCA_046485105.1). Classification (GTDB taxonomy): domain Bacteria; phylum Pseudomonadota; class Gammaproteobacteria; order Competibacterales; family Competibacteraceae; genus REEE01. Next base: position 928 of record JAWOHQ010000140.1, read on the forward strand.
TCGGACGGCATGTGGCTGAAAAAGGCCTCGATGGCCTCCAGGCCGCCGGCCGAGGCGCCCACCGCCACGTAATGGCTGGGCGGGGACGCGCCGGGTAACCCACCGGCTTGAGTCTCTACCGGGTCTTTCCGAGGTCGGTCGCTGGTTTTGCTCATGATTCATGATGCCTTTGGCGATGACGGTGACCAAACTGGGCGACTTTAATCAATCCGGGCTTTCGCCCGCAACCGATCACGGTCGTCGTGGAACCGGCCCGTGGGGTCCGTGACTAATTTTGCACTGGCCAACGACGCGTTGGCGCCCCCGACCGAGGAGAATCTCCATGACGCGAGTTCGAATTTTTGCCGCGCTGGCGCTGATCGCCGCGCTGGCGGTCGCCCATGCCGCCGAGCCGGTGCTCGCGAGCGCGGAACACGCCTTCCGCGTCAGTATTATGACCCGCGGGCTCGAACATCCGTGGGGACTGGCGTTCCTGCCCGACGGGCGCTGGCTGGTGACCGAGCGGCCCGGACGGCTGCGCCTGGTGGCGGCGGATGGTACGCTGGACCCCCGGCCAGTGGAAGGCTTGCCGGCGATCGCCGCCCACGGTCAAGGCGGCTTATTGGACGTGGCTCTGCATCCCCGGTTCACCGAGAACGGCTGGGTGTATCTATCTTACGCAGCGCGGGGCCTGGGTGGGATCGGCACCGAGGTGGCGCGCGGCCGGTTGACGGATCACCGGCTGGAAAATGTGGAGGTGCTGTTCCAGCAGGAGCCCAAGTCCGGCGGTGGGCGGCATTTCGGGTCGCGGCTGATGTTCGACTGGCAGGGGTATTTGTACATCACCTTGGGTGACCGGGGCGAGATGGAACGGGCGCAAAATCTGAACGATCTGGCCGGCAAGATCGTGCGCTTGCACGACGATGGGCGGATTCCGGCGGACAATCCGTTCGTGGACCAGGCCGGTGCCCGTCCAGAAATTTACTCGCTCGGCAACCGCAACGTGCAGGGCGCGGCGCTGCATCCGGTCACCGGCGAACTCTGGACCCACGAGCACGGCCCCCAGGGCGGCGATGAGGTGAACGTGATCCGCGCCGGCCGCAATTACGGCTGGCCGGTCATTACCTACGGCGTCGAATATGTGATTGGGACCAAGATCGGCGAGGGCGCCCACAAGCCGGGCATGGAACAGCCGCTGCACGTCTGGACCCCGTCCATCGCGCCCTCGGGGATGGCCTTCTACCAGGGCGATCGGTTCCCACGCTGGCGCGGCGACCTGTTCGTCGGCGCGCTGCGGGATCAGATGGTGACACGGTTGCGCCTTGATGGCGAAAAGGTGGTTGGGGAAGAGCGCCTGCTCGAAGGCAAGCTGGGCCGCATCCGCGCCGTGCGCGCCGGTCCCGACGGCTATCTCTATCTGCTCACCGATGCCCGCAATGGGGTAATCGCCCGTCTGGAACCAGTCGCGCGGTAACGGCAAGGCCACTCACCCGGCCGGCAAGGCCAGAATCCACGAGGCGATGCCGAAGTAGATCAACACGCCCACGACGTCGGCGATGGTGGTGACCAGCGGGGCGCTGGCCGTGGCCGGATCCAGCCCGAACCGGTTGAGGAGAAACGGCAGGGACATCCCCACCAGACTGCCGGTCATCACCACCGCCAGCATGGTCAGCGCCACCACCGCGGCGATCTCCGGGCCGCCGCGGAACCAGCCGATGCCGGACACCGCCAGCCCCATGGTCAAGCCGAGCGCCCCGGCCACCGCGAATTCCCGCCCGAGCATCCGCGCCCAGTCCTGCGCCTGGACGTCGCCGGTGGCCAGCGCCCGCACCATCAAGGTCGAGGCCTGAGAACCGGCGTTCCCGGCGCTGCCGACCAGCAGGGGCATGAAGAATACCAGGACCACGTAGGCGGCGATAGTGTCCTCGAAATAGGCGATGCCGATCCCCGACAACAGATTGCCGAACACCAACAGCACCAGCCACGGCGCCCGCTTGCGGTAGAGGGTCACCAGACTGGCGTCCCGGAATCGGCCCAGCAATCGGCTGATCGTGGCGCTCTTGTGGAAATCCTCGGTGGCTTCGGCTTCGGCCACGTCCATGGCGTCGTCGTGGGTGACGATCCCGACCATCGCGTCGCCACCGTTGAGCACCGGAACCGCCAGCAGATCGTAGTCGGCGATCAGCCGCGCCGCCTCGGCTTGCGGTTGATCGGCATGGACGCTGACCGGCTCGCGGTGCATCAATGCCTCGACCTTGAGGTAGGGCGAGGCGATCACCAGCCCCGCCAGGGTCACGGTCCCCAGCAGCCGCCGCTGCTCGTCGAGCACGTAGGCTATGTAGATGGTCTCCTTGCTCAGCGCTTGGGCGCGCAGCCGCTCCACTGCCTCGCGGGCGGTGATATCCCTCGGCAGGGTGGCGTATTCGGAGGTCATGACCGCGCCGACCGTTCCCTCGGGGTAGCTGGCCAGCTTGCGCAGGTCCTCGCGCTCGGCCTGGGCCAAGGCCGGCAATAGTTCGGCGCGCGCCGGGTTCGACAGATTATGGTACAGGTCAGCCCGCTCGTCGGCGTTCATCTCGGTCACCAGCCGGGCCAGCCGCGGGCGGTCCAAATAGGCAACCAACTGGATCTGCCGATCCGAGCTCAGATAGCTGACGACCTGGGCCTGGGTGGGCAGGTCGAGCAACTCGAAGAGGGCGTGGGCTTCGCCGGGTTCGGCGTCGCCCAACAGGGCGCCGAGATCGGCCGGATGCTCGTCGTGCAACGACCGGCGCACGAGGTCGCGCTGCCCCTGAGTCAGGGACTTGCGAATTTCTTGAATCAGAAGCTTTTCGGTCATGAGTCACCTCCATGCGCCGCATCCGGCGGTCACGGGGTGACGTCAGGACCGGTCAGGCCGGCTGGCGCGCGCTACCCGTCGGCACGCCGGATGCCGAACGCATCCGTGTGGGGAGGAAAAGGCGATATCGACAACAACTGGGCAAGTCCATTGAAGTCACCAGACAACACCCTGAACGTGGGCGGGCGAACTGTAGTGATTGGAGTTGAGGGTGTCAACCTCCTCCGGATCGCGACTGACTCAATCAGTTCGATAGCCGTCGCGCCGCATGTCGTGGAGCCCGCCTTTGTTTTCGATCTGGTGGTAGCCCAGTTGGCGCAGGGTCTGTTCGGCGATGCCGGAGCGGCGGCCGCTGCGGCAGTAGAGCACGATCCGAGTCTCGCGATCCGGCGCGAACGCGGCGATGCGGCCGGCGATTTCATCAAGGGGAATGTTGATCGCTTCCGCCACGTGGCTCTGATGGTATTCGCCGACGGTGCGCACGTCGATCACCAGCGGTTGGCCGGAAACCGGTGGATTGCCGTGATCGGCCAGCACTGGGATGGCGAAGAGCAGCGCCGCTAGAAAAATCGTGGGTTGGTGCATGGTGGATTGCTCCTGAGAGGGGAATCAACAAGAAAGCCTGCTTATAACGGGTTTCATGGCTATCATTCAACAATCTCGATCGAAGCGCCGCGGCGGTTGCCCTCGGCGGATCAGGGTTCAGAGTCCATTCAGCGGAAGTATTGTAATGCCATCCCAACCCCCGATTCCCCTACCGAAGGTCTCCACGCCCATGAAAAAGCATTTCTCCCTGATCCTGCTCCCCACCCTGCAATGCAACGCCGACTGTGAATACTGTTTCGAGAACAAGACCAGCGACCGGCTCACCCTCGACCGACTGGGGGAACTCATCCGCAAGGTGCTGGACACCATGGTGGAGAAATCGGTGGAGGCGCTGACCATCTACTGGCAGGGCGGGGAGGCGATGCTGCTGCCGCCGAGCTGGTACGAGCGGGCCAACGACTTGATCCGGCGCGAGGCCGAAGCGCGCGGCAAGCTGGTGTTCCATAGCCTGCAAAGCAACATGCTGGCCTACAGTTCGCGCTGGAACAAGATCATCGCCGAGATGTTCGGCAACAGCGTCGGCACGTCGCTGGACTATCCCAACCTGCATCGCAAGCTGCTCGGGCAAGGTCCGGAGAGTTACAACGAGATCTGGAGGCGGCGGGTGCGGGAGGCGCGCGCGGCCGGCATCGAAGTGCAGGTCATCGCCGTGCCCAACCAGGCCACGCTGGCGATCGGCGCGGAGCGGTTCTATACCCATTTCGTGGACGAACTCGGCATCACCGATTTCCAGGTCAACACCCCGTTTCCGGGCGGCGAGGCGACCGCCGCCAAACAGGCCCTGCCGGTGGGAGATGTGGACCAGTTCAGCCGCTTCTACCTGGAGCTGGCCGAGGTATGGCTGGCGCGTGGTTATCGCCAGGGGGTGCGGGTCGGGCCGCTCGATGCCCTGCTCCAGCATTTCAGTCACGAGCCGGCCACTCTGCCCTGCATCTGGGGCGAAAACTGCACCAGCGCCCTGGTCTCCATCGATGCCCGCGGCGCCGTGGCGCAATGCGACTGCTGGGTCACCAGCTATCCGGAATACCACTACGGCAACATTTTCGCGAGCGAGAATTTCGGCGAACTGCTGCAAACCAGCCCGGCGCGCCAACAATTCAACGAGCGGCCCATCCAACTGATTCAGCGCGATTGTCTGAACTGCGATTACCTTTCGCTATGCCATGGGGGCTGCCCGGTGCGGGCCTACACGGTCCACGGCACGCTGTTCGAGAAGGATCCGTACTGCGCCTTGTATAAGGCTCTGTTCGGACGGATGGAACGGGCGGCGCGGGAACTGGCGCGGGAGGCGGTGGCGGCGCGCGGCGTGGCGGCTTGAGCGTTCCGTGAGGAAACTCTCGGAATATGCCACGTGGAATAATGCCCTAACCTCCCTCCATCCCTCGCCAATCCGGAAACTCCGGGTCAAGCCCGCCAGTCTGGATCGATCCGGCCATCGACGATGCCGATGCGCCGGTCGGCGGCGCTGGCGAAGGTGAGATCGTGGGTGACGGCGACCACGGTTTTTCCCAGATCCCGAGTCAGGTCGTGCAGGATTTGCCGGACGTTGGCCGCAGCGCGGCTGTCCAGATTGCCGGTCGGCTCGTCAGCCAGCACCACCGGCGGATCGTTGGCCAGCGCCCGGGCGATGGCGACCCGCTGCCGTTGGCCGCCGGACAATTGGTGAGGGCGCTTGCGACCCTGATCGGGCAAGTCGAATTGCCGCAGCAAATCGTTGGCCCGTTCCCGGGCGGCGGCTTCCGAACGCGCCCCCAGCCGGCGCATCGGCAGCAGGATGTTGTCGAGCACCGTGAATTCGGCCAGCAGGAAATGAAACTGGAACACGAAGCCGAGCTTCTCCAGCCGGGTCGCCGCCAGGTCGTCCTCGCCATAACCCGTG
>JAWOHQ010000186.1:0-2598 GCA_046485105.1 Candidatus Competibacteraceae bacterium
CGGGTCATCGTCAGATACACTTCGGCCAGGATTTCCGCGTCCAACAACGCGCCGTGCAGAGTCCGCTGGGTGTTGTCGATGTTGTAGCGCTTGCACAGCGCGTCCAGGTTGTTGCGCTGGCCGGGGTGGCGCTGCCGGGCCATGATCAGGGTATCCTCGACCTGGCAGATCTGCTCCAGCAGGGTCTGGCCGCGTCCGCAGCGCCGCAGTTCGTGGTTGAGAAAGCCCAAGTCGAATGGCGCGTTGTGAATGATCAGTTCCGCGCCCTGCACGAAGTTCAGAAACTCCTCGGCGATGTCGGCGAACCGCGGCTGGTCGGCTAGAAATTCGCTGGTGAGGCCGTGAATCCGGACGGCCCCCTCGTCGATGGCGCGATCCGGTTGCAGGTAGACGTGGAACCGGCGCTGGGTCAGTCGCCGGTTGACCAGTTCGATGCAACCGATTTCGATGACCCGGTGCCCTTGGGCGGGATCGAGGCCGGTGGTTTCGGTGTCGAGGACGACCTGACGTTGGTTCATGGATTTCCCACCTTAACGTTAAGAATTTCGCTGGATCGCCGCCCGCGCCAGTTGATCCACCCATTCGTTCTCGGGATGGCCGTCATGTCCCCGCACCCATTCCCATTCGACCTGATGGGGGGCCAAAGCAGCTTCCAACCGTTGCCAGAGATCGACGTTTTTGACCGGTTGGCGGTCGGCGGTCTTCCAGCCGCGCCGCTTCCAACCCGCCAGCCATTCGGTGATGCCCTTCATCACGTACTGGCTGTCCGTGCAAATCCGCACCCGCGCCGGCCGTTTCAAGCTCTCCAAGCCGTGGATCACCGCCAGCATTTCCATGCGGTTGTTGGTGGTGGCCGGTTCGCCGCCGGACAGTTCCTTTTCATGCTCCCGATAGCGCAAGAGCGCGCCCCAGCCACCCGGTCCAGGGTTACCGGAGCAGGCGCCGTCGGTGAACAATAGAACCCAGTCATGGGTTTCACTCATGGGTTTCACTCATGTCAGGTCGCCATCACATCGCCGCCGATCGTTTCCAGATTCAACGCTGCCGCCAGCAAAGCTTGCGTGTAGGGATGTTGGGGACGGTCGAACACCCGCCGCGCCGGTCCCGCTTCCACGACCCGACCGTTTTTCATCACCAGTAGGTGATTGGCCAGAGCGCGCACCACCCGCAGATCGTGGCTGATGAAGACATAGGCCAGCCGGTGGCGGCGCTGCAAATCGCGCAACAGATCGACGATCTGCGCCTGTACCGAGACGTCCAGCGCGCTGGTCGGCTCGTCCAGAATCAACAGCCGCGGTTGCAGGGCCAGAGCGCGGGCGATGGCGATGCGCTGGCGCTGGCCGCCGGAAAATTCATGCGGATAGCGGTCCCGGGTCGCCGGGTCCAGCCCGACTTCCTCCAACGCCTGGGCGATTCGCGCATGACGAGCGGCGCGGTCGCCAGCCAGACCATGCACCAGCAACCCCTCCTCGACGATCTCGCCCACCGATAGCCGAGGGCTGAGCGAACCAAATGGGTCCTGAAACACGATTTGCATGAATTTCCGCAAGGGCCGCAGCGCCTTGCTCTTCACTCCATCCAAGCGCCGCCCCTCGAAGCGAATCGCGCCTTCGCTGGCCAGCAAGCGCAGCAAGGCCAGCCCCAGGGTGGTCTTACCGGAACCGCTCTCGCCCACCACGCCGAGGGTCTGCCCCGCGCGCACGCTCACGCTGACCCCGTCCACCGCCTTGACCTGCTCCAGCACTCGTCCGAACAGGCCGCGCTTGAGCGGGAACCAGACTTTCAGAGCCTCGCTGGCCATGATTTCCGGCGCGTCGCCCGCCGGCGGCGGCGGTTCGCCGCGGGGTTCGGCGGCCAGGAGTTGCCGGGTATAGGGATGCTGTGGATTGGCGAAGATTTCGGCGACCGTTCCCGTCTCCACCACCGCGCCGGCCTGCATTACGCACACCCGGTCGGCCATCTTGCGGACGATGCCGAGATCGTGGGTGATGAACAGGATGGCCATGCCGAGCCGGGCCTGCAACTCCTTAAGTAATTTAAGAATCTGTGCCTGGATGGTGACATCGAGGGCGGTGGTCGGTTCGTCGGCGATCAGCAAATCGGGATCGTTGGCCAGCGCCATGGCGATCATCACCCGCTGGCGTTGGCCGCCGGACAACTCGTGCGGCAGGGCGTTCAAGCGCTGGGCGGCTTCGGGCAGACCCACCAGTTCCAGCAGTTCCAGAATCCGCGCCCGCAACGGTGCGCCGCTGAGTCCCTTATGCAAAATCAGCGTCTCGCCGATCTGCTTTTCGATGGAATGCAGGGGGTTCAGCGAGGTCATCGGCTCCTGAAACACCATGGCGATCTGGTTGCCGCGCACCTCGCGCAGGCGGGCCGGCGTCGCGCCCAGCAGTTCCTCGCCGCGCAGGCGGATGCTGCCGCTGGGGTGACGGGCGTGCGGATAGGGTAACAGTTGCAGGAGCGACAGCGCCGACACCGATTTGCCGGAGCCGCTTTCCCCCACCAAGGCCAACGTCTCGCCGCGATTCAGAGCGAATGAAATCCGCTGGACCGCCGGGGTCGCGCCGAAGGAAACCGCCAAGTCGCGCACGTCGA
>JAWOHQ010000247.1:0-8711 GCA_046485105.1 Candidatus Competibacteraceae bacterium
CATGAACTGCCGGGTGCCGGAGCGGGCGATGGTGCCGATGTTGTCGATCACCTCCTGCCGGTCCATGCCGATGCCGTTGTCGGACACCGTGATGGTGCGGGCGTCCTTGTCGAAGCTGACCCGGATTTGCAGATCCGGATCGCTCTCGTACAGCGCGCTATCGGTCAACGCCTCGAAGCGCAGTTTGTCGCAGGCGTCGGAGGCGTTGGAAATCAGTTCGCGGAGAAAGACTTCCTTATGGGAATACAAAGAGTGGGCGACCAGGCGCAGCAGTTGCTGCACCTCGGCCTGAAAACCCAGGGTTTCCTTATGAGCTTCAACGGTCATGGGGGACGGTCTCCTGATGAGGGTTCGTTGCCGGCAACCGATATGCGGGCGAACGGCGGGATTTCAAGGAAGAAGAAAAACGGACTTACCCCGCCGAATCCACCCCTTCATGTCGCAACAGCCAGCGCTTGATCCCCAGCGGATCGCCGGTGACCTCGCCGGCATACCCGCCCAATCCCTGTCGGCTCACCACCCGATGACAGGGAATCAGGATCGGCAGGGGATTATTCCGTCAGGCACCGCCGATGGCGCGGGCGGCGGTGCCCAGTTGCCGCGCCAGTTCGCCGTAGGTCAGCACGGTTCCCGCTGGAATGGCTTGCAGCGCGGCCCAAACCCGTTGCTGAAACGCGGTTCCGGCCAGGACCTGCGGTGCCGTGAATGACGTGTGGGGATCGCGGAAATACGCTGCCAGTTGCTCGACCACCGCCTGGGTCGCGGCGTCCACTGGCGGCTGTTCGGGCGTATCAACGGGCAGATAATCCAGCGCCCGCGCCGCCTCGCCGGTCATGCGGATGCCGATCCGGCCCAGCGGCGTCGCGATGATGGCCTGATAGGGTTCGGGCGCGGCCACGTTCACTTCTCCCGAGGCACGTACTTCAGCCAGTCGTGACGAGCATCGCCGTAGACGACGAAATACGGATTCAGCACCGAATCGCGGGTGTTGTAGCGCAGCGGTTCGCCGGTCGTCGCCGACACCACCCGGCCACCGGCCACTTCGACGACGCACTGCGCGGCGGCGGTGTCCCACTCCGAGGTCGGACCGAGCCGGGGATACACATCGGCCGCCCCTTCCGCCACCTGGCAGAGCTTGAGCGAACTACCGATGGTCACTAACTCATGCGCGCCCAAGGCGGCGACGAACTTTTGCAACCCCGGCCCGCCGTGCGACTTGCTGCCGACCACGCGCACGGGCGCGCCGGGTTGCAGCGGTCGAACCGCGATCGGGTGCGGCGGCTGGCCCAGATCCTCGCGAAACGCGCCGTGCCCCCGAGCGGCGAAGTAGCACAATCCCGTCACCGGGACTCGCACCACGCCGAGAACCGGCGCGTGGTCCTCGATCAAGGCGATGTTGACGGTGAACTGGCCGTTGCGCTGGACGAACTCCTTGGTGCCATCCAGCGGGTCCACCAGCCAGTAACGCCCCCAGCGCGCCCGTTCGGCGAACGGAATGCTGGCCGATTCCTCGGACAGCACCGGAACATCCGGCGTCAGGCTTTGCAAGCCGGCGACGATGGCGTGATGCGCGGCCAGATCGGCGGCGGTCAACGGACTGTTATCGTCCTTGGCGGTCACCTCGAAGGCCGTGGCGTAAATGTCCAGAATGCGCTGGCTGGCTTCCGCCGCCAACGCCCGCACCGGTTCCAACCAATTCAACCAGGGGTCGCGCATGACGCCTCCCTCCCGACGCCTCTCCCTCCCAGGGAACAGGCAGTGCCGATAAAAAAGGGCGACCCGGCCACGATCGCCCCGCGGTCGATTTCCGCCCCGGCCTCTAGCGCAACTTTTCCTTGATGCGCGCCGCCTTGCCCTCCAAGCCGCGCAGGTAGTACAGCTTGGCCCGGCGCACGTCGCCCCGCCGCTTGACGGTGATATCGGCGATGATGGGACTGTAGGACTGGAAAACCCGCTCCACACCCTCGCCGTGGGACATTTTCCGAACCGTAAACGCCGAATTCAGCCCCCGGTTGCGTTTGGCGATGACCACCCCCTCGAAAGCCTGCAACCGTTCGCGGCTGCCTTCCTTCACCTTGACCCGTACCACCACGGTATCCCCCGGATTGAAAACCGGAATCTCGCGGGTCATCTGTTCCCGTTCGAATGCTTCAACCAGTTTGCTCATGACACTCCGCTCCACAGTTGTTCCGTGAGATGCCCGGCGGCGCCGGCGTTCTCCGTTCTCTCTCGATATTCGTGAATGAATTCATCCAGCAGCGCCCGATCCCGGGCGTCCAACACCCGCCGCGCCAGCAAATCCGGGCGGCGCAGCCAGGTTCGTCCCAGCGCTTCGCGCCGTCGCCAGCGGGCGATGGCGGCATGATCGCCGCTCAACAACACCGCCGGAACCCGCCGGTCGTCGATGTCCTCGGGGCGGGTATAATGCGGGCAGTCCAGCAGGCCGTCCATGAACGAATCCTGTTCGGCCGATTCGCGATCGTTCAACGCCCCCGGCAGCAGCCGGGCCACGGCGTCGATCACCACCAGCGCCGCCAGTTCGCCGCCGCTGAGGACGTAATCGCCGATGGACCACTCCTCGTCCACTTCCATCTCGATCAATCGCTCGTCGATGCCTTCGTAGCGCCCGGCCAGCAGAATCAGCCGCGGCGTTCGCGCCAGTTCCCGCACGCCATCCTGGGTCAGCGGCCGGCCCTGGGGACTAAGATACAGCGTCTTACCGCGCGGTTCCGCCGCCGCCCGCGCCCGGCGCAAGGCGTCGCGCACCGGCGGTACTTTCATGACCATGCCCGGCCCGCCGCCGTAGGGCCGGGCATCGACGGTCCGATGGCGGTCGTGGGCGTCGTCGCGTGGATCCCAGGTCGCCACCTCCAGCAGACCGCGGTCGACCGCCCGGCCGGTGACCCCAAAGCGCATCAGAGTCTCGACCATTTCCGGAAACAACGTCACAACATCCACGCGCACGGCGGCGTTCCTGAGGAATCAGAAGTCTGGGTCCCAATCCACCCGCAACAGCCGCTGTTCGAGGTCGACCTCGACCACGACCTGGTCCCGCACGAACGGCAGCAGACGCTCCCGCTCGCCTTTCACCACCAGCACGTCGTTGGCACCGGTGGCCAGCAGATGGGAGACCGTACCCAGTTCCACATCATCCACCGTCACCACCCGCAATCCCTGCAAATCCGCCCAGTAATACTCACCGGGCGCTGGGGGCGGCAATTGCGCGCGGCGCACCGCAATGTCGGTTTGCAAAAGCGCAATGGCCTGATCGCGGTCGTCGCAGCCGACGAACTTCAGCACCACTCCCGCCCCGTGGGCGCGCCCCGCTTCGATCTTGCCCGGCCGCCATTCATCCTGGCGGCGCAAAAAGACCGGATCGTAGCGAATGATGCCCGCGCGGGGTTCGGTATGGGAAAACACCCGCACCCAGCCCTCGACGCCGAACAGGCCGGACACCCGACCCATCACCACCCAGTCGTTCATGACAACGGCGACTAATTAACCCACCGCCGCATCGGCCGCTATCTGGACCGGCGTCTGCTGCCGGGCGTATTCCTTCATCAGGCTCACCACCCGTTCGGAGGGCTGTGCGCCGGTGTTCAACCAGTACTGCAAACGTTCCTGATTCAAACTCAGTTTCACATCCTGGCCACTGGCGATCGGATTGAAAAAGCCGACGCGCTCGATGTAGCGGCCGTCGCGCCGATTGCGGCTGTCGGTCACGACCACGGTATAAAAGGGGCGCTTCTTGGCGCCGCCTCGGGACAAGCGAATGCTCACCATACGCTGCGAATACCTCTTGCGAACTCCGATACGAAAAGACCGCCCGCAGGGGCAGCCGAATTAAGCGTGGAATAGTATCGGAACTTCGGGGTATTGGGAACTACTGGATGCGAATGTCCGGGAGCGCCGGCGTCCCGCCGGCAAACGCAATCCGCGCGCCGGACCCGGCGGCGATGCGCCGTTGGCGCGAACTTCTTATAATGCCGGGAAACCGCCGCTGGCGGGCTTATCGACTGGAGAGGTTCCGGCGCCGGGCGCCGTGATCCCCTGACCCGCTGCCTGCGTCGAGACCGGCCATGTCCCTGTCCCCGTTCCTGAAGCTGCTGTCTCACGTGACGCCGCACCGGTCGGTGTTGCTGCTGGCGGTGGCGCTGCTGGTGGGGGGAGAGCGCGCTCGCGCACCCCTGGATCGCCGGCCAGTTCGCGGCGATCGTGCTGGCAACGCCCGGCGCGGAGCCGTTTGACCGGTTCGGCCTGATGGCGCTCTGGGCGCTGCTGCTGGCGGCGCAGAGCGGGCTGAGCTTCGGCAACCGTTATCTGCTCGGCAGCACCGGGGAGACCCTGCTCGCGGACCTGCGCACCCGCCTGTACGACCATCTCCAGTCCCTGCCGCTCGGCTATTTCCACGAGCGCCGGCGCGGCGAGGTCCTGGCGTTGCTCGGCAACGACGCGGCGCGGATCAGCAATTTCGTGACCGGCACCCTGGTGGGCCTGCTGCCGCTGCTGCTCACCTTCTTCGGCGCGTTCTATTTCATGTTCCGGCTCAGCCCGGGCATCGCGCTGCTGGCGGCGCTGCTGGTTCCGCTGTTCTTTCTGGTGATGAAGCTGATCGGTCGGCGCCTGCGGCCGCTGTCCTCCGAGTGGGTGCGCACCCATGCGCGCATGTTCGCCACGCTGGAGGAAAACCTCGGCATGTTGCCCGCGATCAAGTCCTACACCCGCGAGAGCCTCGAATCCGATCGCTTCCAGCGCAGCAATCTGAAGCTGATGCGCATCGCCAAACGCCAGTTGCTAATCGAATCGATTCTGTCGCCGTCGGTGCATCTGATCGCCAGACTCGGCCTGCTGGCGCTGCTGTACCTGGCCGCCGCGCAGTTGGACGGCGGCGCGCTGGAGCCGGCGGACCTGGTGGCGATTCTGCTCTACGGCATGCTGATGACGCGCCCGATCAGCGGGCTGGCGGGCGTCTACGGCAGCGTGCAGACCGCGCGGGGGGCGGCGGAGCGTCTGATCGAGGCGTTCGCGGTGTCGCCGGAACCGGACGATGCCGGCGCGCCGCCGCTGGCGCCGGTGTCCGGCGCCATCCGCTTCGAGGACGTACATTTCGGCTATCCGGGACGGCCGAAGGTGCTGGACGGCCTGAATCTCGAGATCCGCGCGGGCGAGACCATGGCCATCACCGGCGAGAACGGCTCCGGCAAGAGTACGCTGATCCACCTGCTGATGCGCTTCGCGGATCCCGACCGGGGCCGGATCCTGATCGACGGCGCCGACATCCGCCCGGTGAACATCGCCAGCCTGCGCGCCGGAATCGGGCTGGTCGCGCAGCACGTGCTGCTGCTGAATGGCCCCGTGCGCGAGAACATCGCCTACGGTCGCCCGGAAGCCGCGCAAGAAGAGATCGAGGCGGCGGCGCGCGCCGCCCAGGCGCACGACTTCATCCAGCGGCTGCCGCGGGGCTACGACACCGTGATCGGCGATCAGGGCATCCGTTTGTCCGGCGGGCAGCGCCAGCGGGTATCCCTGGCCCGCGCGCTGTTGAAGGACCCGCCGATCCTGGTGCTGGATGAAGCGACCGCGATGTTCGACCCCGACGGCGAACTCGCCTTCATTCACGACTGCCGCGCGGTGCTGGAGCAGCGCACCGTGATCCTGATCACCCACCGCCCCGCGAGCCTGGCGCTGGCCGACCGCGTGTTCAAGCTCGTCCACGGGCGCCTGACCGCCGTTTGAGAGCCCGTACAAAAACTCCCTCCCCCCTGGTGGGGGAAGGCTGGGGTTGGGGGTTGTTTTTCAATGGCTTAGCTTGCCAGAGGCCGTACAAAAACGCCTCATAAAAGGGCCTGTACAAAAACTCCCCTCTCCCTGTGGGAGAGGGGCTGGGGGTGAGGGCTTTATTTTCAATGGCTTAGATCAGTATCTGGTAACTTCTCAATAACTCACGGCACGGCCTCTGCCGCCGCCGCCCGTTCTCGAACGATCTCTGGCAAAGGGGGGATCGCACCAACCTGCCCGACCCGGTCGTTCAGGTAGTCCCAGAACGAGATCCCGAGTTTCCGGCAGGTCTTTTTCAGGCTCGCAAAGGTGTCGCGGCAGCGTCGCCCCAAGTCACTGCGCGTTCCGCCGCTGACCTTGCGCCATTTCACAAAGCCCCGGATGTCGTTCTCGCTGCCATTGGTATGCAGCGGGACGTCGGGGCGCAAGAGCACCAGGAGCAACTCGGACTGATGGGTATACAGACGCTTGAGCGTGTTATTGAGGGTCGCAAAGGAGGTTTTCTGCGTGAAGAGGGCCTCGAAGCGCGCGCGCAGGGCGTCCATCGCGGCTGGATCGGGGTCACGCTGGTACGCCTTGAGGTCGGCGTAGAGCGTCCAGAGTTCGTCGCGCACCCGTTCCTGGTCCTGGCGATGGTTCTCATTGAGCGGGATGAGTTTGTGAATCAGGCGTTCGGCATGCACCCAACACAAGGCATGCAGCAGAATGGCGAACTGCCCGGCGCCGTCACTCACGATCACCAAGTCGTGCGAGAGTCCTTTCGCGAACAGCCCGCCCACCAGGGCCCCTTCGGTGGCGATGCGGCGATGCCGTTCGGTGACCGGGCCCCAGTCGTCGAGCTGTTGCTCCCAGGCCGCGGTGGTGACCACCTCCACCGTGGGATGCGCCATCAGGTTTTGGCAGAGCGCCTGGGGTAACCCCTGCTCGCGCCAATACGCCAACGCCTCGTCATTGAGCCGATAGACCGGTGTGCCCGCTTGTAGAAGTTGCAGAAAATTGATCCGGCTCTTGCTCTCGGTGCTGGAGAACCAGGCAAAGAAATCATTGCCAATCTGCGTGACGTAGCCGTTGCGGCCTTGATGGCGGGCCCCCGAATCATCGACCGAGATAAAGGAACTCACCGCTAGACCCACCGCAAGCAGCCGATCCTTTTCGGCAAAGAACGGCTCGTTGTGCCCGCTCAGCAGGGCATCGATCTGCCCCGCGGAGAGGTCGATGCCCCATTCCAGCAGTTGTTCGCGCAACAGCGGCTGGGTGACATGACACTGATGGTGCTGATAGAGCACGTAGGCACGTAACCCCGGACCAAAATGCCCATCTTGCAGCGTCGGCGGTAGCTCGCCGTATAGATACTCGCCGTCGGGGGTCCGCCAAACTTCCAGCCGATAGCGGGTATTGTGCGGTTCGATCTTCAGATCCTGCACCACAAAATCCCGATACCCTTTAAAGCGGGCGCCCGCCGGCACGTCGCGGGGTGGAATCGGACACTCCGCGTGGATGGTCATGGCCTGGGTCTTGTGCCGCTTCGCCGAGCCCGGCCGTGTGCCCTTCGATTCCCCGTCACCGTCACGGCCGTCCCTCGCGTCGGGATCGGTTTGCTTCTCCATCCCGCTCGGCTTGAACGTCGGCTTCGGCTTCTCGCCCTTGAGCACCGCAATCTCATCGCGCAACTGCTGAATCGTCTCTGCTTGACGATGGATGGTCTCGGCCATCGCTTCGATCAATGCCAACAACTGCTCGACCCGCGGGGTCCGTTCCGCGTCGGGGAGGTCGGGGAGTTGGATCGGGGGAGTCGGCATGCCGGGGGGTGATTCCAGGGTGAGGATGGGAGACTCGATCAGGTATTCTAACTGAATATCGTCAGCCAAGGCCGCCATGACTTATTGAGAAGTTACCGCTCTAGCAGAGCTGGGGGTCCCTGGATAACAAACGGTTTCGGTCAGAATAATCGTCACCATTAAAAATTACCAATATCGTTAAAAATTACCAATATCGTTGGAGCAAAAATGGCTTTTATCACGCATTGGCTGAGACGAGTCTTTTCGCCGATTAATATCAGGTCAAAAAAAGACCACACCTCAAGAGATTTTCGCTGCGTCACGATTCAGTATCAAAACAACCAGGCTTGCGAGGCGGTGCGGCAGCTCGAAAGCCGCATGAATCTATCAACCCGATCCTCACCGCTGGTCGAAACCAAAGAGCGGTTTTTGTCGCGGGAAGCCCCTCTGCTGCCACTGGCGGGATGCACGGCGAAGTATTGCCGATGCCGCTACATCCACTACCAGGATCGAAGACACCAGGAACGTCGCCATTTTCACAATCAGTATGAGGCCTCAGCGCTGACGCCTCCGAGTCAGGAACGCCGTTCGAGGGTCGATCGGCGCCAGGCTCGATGAACGAGCGACTCCTCTCCAGCCGACCGACTCCGCCGAAACCCGCGCCGCCGCTCTCGGATCAAGGTCGGCCGCCCCCGCGCGCGCGCAGCGTCACCGTCCCGACGATGATCGCGCCGCCGACCAGCGCCAGCGCGCCCGGCGTTTCCCACAGCAGCAGAAACACCCACAGGGGATTGAGCACCGGCTCGATCATCGGCAGCAAAATGCCTTTCACGGCGTGGACCCGCCGCAGCGCCAGCGCGTAGAGCACGTAGGGCAGGCCGAGTTGCGCCACACCGAGCAGCAGCAGCCCAACCCAGCTTGCGGCGTCCGGCATGGACTGAAACATGAACGGCAGGCCGATCAAAGCCGCCAGCAGGTTGCCGAGCACCAGCGCCGGCATCGCTGATCGTTCGCGGTGGCGGCGCAGGAACAGGGTCAGCCAGGCGAAGCAGAAGCCGCTGCCCAGCGCGACGCCATTGCCGAGATAGCCGGCAAAATCGAGTTCGTCGCCGAAGAACAGCAGCATCCCGACCAGGATCGCCGCCAGACTCCACC
>JAWOHQ010000278.1:0-8070 GCA_046485105.1 Candidatus Competibacteraceae bacterium
GGTTTATACAATCCCAAGCGAAAGTCCTGGCCGCAATACCCAGTCGACGCGCGCTGCCTGCGCTACTTCCCCAAAGACCTGGTTCGCGGCGCCTTGCAAACGCTGTCTGGCGCCGGGTAATTTTCCACGTTGCAGCGCCGTTCCCGCTCAGGATGCTCCCCAAAACCCGCACTGTCGCCAGGCTTCATACAGGGCCACGGCCACCGCGTTGGACAGGTTCAGGCTGCGCCCGGCGGTCAGCATCGGCAAGCGCAAGCGCTGGTCCGCGGGAATGTCGCGCAAAACCGCCGCCGGCAACCCCCGCGTTTCGGGGCCGAACAACAGGGCGTCATCCGGCTGGTAAGCGACCGTATGGTAAGATCGAGCGCCCTTGGTGGTAAAAGCGAACAAGCGTGTCGGTCGCACCTCGGCGAGAAAGGCCGGCAGATCGCGATGCAACCGCACCGCAGCCCATTCATGGTAATCCAGGCCCGCCCGGCGCAGGCGGCGATCGTCCAGGATGAAACCGAGCGGCTGGAGCAAATGCAGCCGAGCGCCGGTATTGGCGCACAGCCGGATGATGTTGCCGGTGTTCGGGGGAATCTCCGGTTCGTACAGCACGATATCGAACATGGTCGGTCGATCCGCGACGGTTGGCCCCTACTCCATCCGTAGTTCCTTGATCTTGCGGGTCAGGGTATTGCGCCCCCAGCCCAACAGCCGGGCGGCGTCCTGGCGATGGCCGCCGGTCTGTTCCAGAGCCGCCCGGATCAGCACCCGCTCGAAACTGGGCAGGGCGGTTTCCAGTAGATTCTGCTCGCCGCGCGCCAGATTCTGGTTGGCCCACAGCCGCAGCGCCGTTTCCCAGTCCGGACCACCGCCGACCGCCGTCGGTCCCCGTTCCCGCAAGTCGCCCGGCAAATCCTCCAGATGGATTTCCCGGCCCGAGGCCATCACCGTCAGCCAGCGGCACAGATTCTCCAACTGTCGAACGTTGCCGGGCCAATCGAGCCGGCTCAGATAGGCTTCGGTTTCCGGCCGCAACATCTTGCACTCGACGCCCAGCTCTCGGGCCGCCTGATTGAGAAAATGCCGGGTCAACAGCGGAATGTCCTCGCGACGTTTGTTGAGGTTCGGCAACTGGATGCGGATGACATTGAGACGGTGATACAGATCCTCGCGAAACAGTCCATCGCGGACCCGTTGCTCCAGGTTTTGATGGGTAGCGGCGATCACCCGCACGTCCACTCGGGTCGGCGTGTGCCCGCCCACCCGATAAAACTCGCCTTCGGCCAACACCCGCAACAGCCGCGTCTGCAATTCCGCTGGCATGTCGCCGATCTCGTCCAGGAACAGCGTCCCGCCGTTGGCCTGTTCGAACCGTCCCTGTCGGGAGGACTGGGCGCCGGTAAACGCGCCGCGCTCGTGGCCGAACAGTTCGGACTCCAACAAATCGCGGGGGATGGCGGCGGTATTGATGGCGATGAATGGCTGACTGGCCCGGGGGCTGTGGCGGTGCAGGGCGCGGGCCACCAGCTCCTTGCCGGTCCCGGATTCGCCGGTGATCAGCACCGTGATGTTGGAACGCGACAAACGGCCGATGGCGCGAAACATCTCTTGCATCGCCGGGGCCTCGCCGATGATCTCCGGCAGCGGCTCGATCGGTTCCGGCCACTCGGTGCGCTGGCGATGGGTCTGGCAGGCGCGACGCACCAGCGCCACCGCTTCATCCACATCGAACGGCTTGGGCAAATACTCGAAGGCTCCGCCCTGATACGCCGAGACCGCGCTGTCGAGGTCGGAGTGAGCGGTCATGATGATGACCGGCAACTCTGGCGCGTGGTCCCGTAGCCGCGACAGCAGTTCCAAACCACTCATCCCCGGCATCCGGATATCGGCGATCACCGCATCCGGCGCGCCGTGGCGCAGTGCGTCGACCACCCCAGCCGCGCTGTCAAAGGATTTGACCGTCATCTCATCGCGTTGCAGGGCTTTTTCCAGTACCCAGCGGATGGCGTGATCGTCGTCGATCACCCAAATATGTTCTTTCCTGGTCATCCGGTTTTATCCAAGGGCAGTAGCAGGGTGAAAACCGTCTCGCCAGGTTGGCTGACGCATTCGATCAGACCGCCGTGTCGGTTGATGATGCTTTGCGCGATCGACAGACCCAGGCCAGTGCCATCGGAACGGCCGCTGATCATCGGATAGAAAATCTGTTCCTGCTGCGCGGACGGAATGCCGGGACCGTCGTCCACGATATCCAGACGAGCGACCAGCTTGTAGCGGCGGGCGCCGATGGTGTACTGGCGCTGGACCCGGGTGCGCAGGGTGATGATGCCCTGCCCCGCCAGCGCTTGCACGGCGTTGCCGACCACGTTGAGCACCGCTTGAATCAGTTGATCGGCATCGCCCCACAGCGCTGGAATGCTGGGATCGTAATCGCGCTCGATGCGAATGCCGGGGTCGGCTTCCGCTTCCACCAGCCCGCAAACCCGCTCCAGAATTTCGTGAATGCTGACCTCGCCATGCACCGGGATCTGGTTCGGGCCGAGCATCCGATCCACCAGATTGCGCAGCCGGTCGGCCTCGCCGATGATGATGCCGGTGTACTCGCGCAGCGCCGGGTCCGGCAGCTCCCGCTCCAGCAACTGGGCTGCTCCGCGCAAACCGCCCAGCGGATTCTTGATCTCGTGCGCCAGATTGCGCACCAAGGCCCGGGTCGTGTGATGCTGGGCCAGGAGATGTTCTTCCCGATTGATCCGCAGCCGCCAGTCCACCTGGCGCAACTCCAGCAGCAGTTCCGCCGGCAGGTCGCGCTCCAGCAGCGGCGCAGCGGTGCAGTCCACGGTGACCTCGCGGCCGGGCGGCAAAATCAGTTGCAGCTCCCGCTCGATGTAGGGATGGCCGTTGTTCAGGCAGTGCTCGAGCCCGGCGATAAACACCTCGGCGCCGACGAGCAAGTCGGGGAGGGACAATCGGTAGGCTTTGCGAAAACTCAGTTCGAACAGCGTTTCCGCCGCTGGATTCATGAACAGCAACCGCAACCGCCGATCCAGCACCAGCACGGCGATGCTCAGGCCTTCCACAACCCGACGGTGGTAGTCTTTCGACACGGTGACTTCATCCTTACAGTGGATGCGGGCGATCAAGCAATAACCAAACCAGATGGCCAGCCCGTCGCCACGCAAGCGCTGGACCGCGCCAACCCAACGCGCGGACCCACGCCGTTCGCGGGCATGGAATCCGGTCGCACGATCATTCTGCACTAAAAAAGTGCGTCCGTAAGACTCTCGCCATTCGCCATCACCCAGCATCCCAAACAACAACGCCCCCAAGCGGGGGCGCCATCCAACGTGCGGTCGCGGATTCCCAGTTGGACTCGAAAACCGCGGTTCCAAGCCTTACAGGCTGTAGTACATATCGAATTCGACCGGGTGAGTGGTCATGCGCAACCGGGTCACATCTTCTTGCTTCAGGCCGATGTAGGCATCGATCAGATCGTTGGTGAACACGCCGCCCTTGATGAGGAACTCGCGGTCGGCGTCCAGCGCGGCCAGCGCCTCATCGAAGTAGAAGCAGACCTTGGGAATCTGCTTCTCCTCCTCGGGCGGCAGGTCGTAGAGATCTTTATCCATCGCGTCGCCCGGATGGATCTTGTTCTGAATGCCATCCAGACCGGCCATCATCATCGCGGCGAAGGCCAGATACGGATTGGCGGTCGAGTCGGGGAACCGCACTTCGATGCGCCGGCCCTTGGGGCTGCTGACATAGGGGATGCGAATCGAGGCGGAACGATTGCGGGCCGAGTAGGCCAACATCACCGGAGCCTCGAAACCCGGCACCAGGCGTTTGTAGCTGTTGGTGGAGGCGTTACAGAAGGCGTTCAGCGCCTTGGCGTGCTTGATGATGCCGCCGATGTAGTACAGCGCCAGTTCGGACAGGCCGGCGTATTGGTCGCCGGCGAACAGATTGACTCCGTCCTTGGTGATCGACTGATGGACATGCATGCCATTGCCGTTGTCGCCGACCAATGGCTTGGGCATGAAGGTGGCGGTTTTGCCATAGCTGGCGGCCACGTTCTGCACCACGTACTTCAGCCGCTGCGTCTCGTCGCCCTTACGCACCAGCGTATTGAACTGGACGCCGATTTCGGCCTGGCCGGCGGTGGCGACTTCGTGGTGATGCACCTCGGGGATCAGTCCCATCGCCTCCAGGTTCAGGCACATGGCCGAGCGAATGTCCTGCATCGAATCCACCGGCGGCACCGGGAAATAGCCGCCCTTGACGCCGGGGCGGTGACCGAAGTTGCCGCCTGGATAGACCCGCTCGGAGTTCCAGCCGGCTTCGGAGGAATCGATCTTGTAGAAACAGCCGCTGATGTCGGCGCCCCAGCGAATATCATCGAAGATGAAGAATTCGTTTTCCGGACCGAAATAGGCCGTGTCGCCGATGCCGGTGGATTTGAGATACGCCTCGGCGCGGCGGGCCAGCGACCGGGGATCGCGCTCGTAGCCTTGCATGGTGTTGGGTTCGATGACGTCGCAGGTCAACACCAGAGTCGGTTCCTCGAAGAAGGGATCGACGCAGGCGGTCACGGGATCGGGCATCAGAATCATGTCCGATTCCTGGATGCCTTTCCAACCGGCGATGGACGAGCCGTCGAACATCTTGCCGTCCTCGAACACATCCTCGTCCACGGCGCTGATGGGCACGGTGACGTGTTGTTCCTTGCCGCGGGTGTCCGTGAACCGATAATCCACAAACTTGATGCCCTGTTCCTCGATCAGCTTCATCACATCAGCAGCGTTCATCGTCGTTGGTTCCTCGGGTTTGGTAAGAAATTGCTCTGCGGGGTATTGAAATTCACGTCCGCCAATCGAGCATGAACCGTGCCACGGGCAAATTTTTTAAGTTTGACCGCAAACTGGACAAGCCTCGGCAGGCGTCAGGCGCAATCGCTGCTCTATAATGATGCAAGAAAATTCGTTTTGCACTTATTTAAGGCATCCATACCGCGCCGTCCCGTAGTGACTCCGGGGGAAGGACCGGGTTTATACTCGGGCGACTTCATTCAGCCACGGGAGATTGCCAGCATGAAACTCGAATTCAGCGTCCAGAACGTCAAATGTGGCGGCTGCGCCAACGCGATTCAGACCGGCCTGCGCCAGAACGCCCAGGTTCGGGAGGTGACGGTGGACGTACCGACCGGCCGGGTTACCGTCGAGGCCGAGGAGGATATCCGACCCGAATTGGGTCGGATGTTGCAGGCGTTGGGGTATCCCGAGAAGGCCTGATCCGGGAACCCTGGCGATTGAGGGATGGGGCGGCAGCAGGGCCGGTGGTCGGCGGCAACCGCCACCTCTGGACGGCGGTCGCGCGACCCCCAACCGGGCGGAGGACTTAGAGGCGTTTTTGTACAGCCTCTTAGAAGCGAGTACCGATGTTGAGTCCGAAAACGACCGGGTCGATCTCCACGGTGCCGATCTTGACCCCATTCAACTTGGCATCGGTTTCGATGTCGATGTAGCGCAGATCGGCGTTGACGAACCAGTTGGGCGCCACGTCGATATCGATGCCCAATTGCACGGCCACGCCCCAGGAACTCTCCAGTCTCAAACTGCTGCCCCGCAGGGCGCCTTTGGCATCCGTATCGAAGAACGTCGTGAAATTCAACCCCAGACCGGCATAGGGACGGATGTTGCTGGTCGGCATGAAGTGATACTGTACGCTGAGCGTCGGCGGCAGGTGCTTGGTTTCACCGACCGTGCCCGCGCCCGACAAGCTGATGTCGTGACTGAACGGCCACGCGGCCAGCAGTTCGATACCGATGTTCGGCGTCGCCATGTAGGTGACGTTGAACCCGAAGCTGTAGCCATCATCTACGTCCAGATCGGCGCCGGGTCCGAGCGTCAGATTATCGGATTTCGGGAATACTCCATAAATACCGCCCCTGAGCAACCAATCGCCCGCCTCGTAGGCTTGCGCGGTTCCCAGCAACAAACCACCCGCCAAGACCGCTGCCAGGGCGTTTTTCGCGATTGTCATAGCCATTGGTTTTCTCCTGATGGATTGATATCACTGGACTAAAAAGAAACACCACATTAAAACAGGGTAATTTTGTACTATTTGCAACAAAATAGTCAAAAGATAATGAACGTATCCGAAATGCCACTCCTGAATTCGCTAGTCCTCTTCCAGCGGCGGCAAGACCTGCACGACCTCCTCGAACGTGGTTAATCCAGCGGCGATTTGCAAGGCGGCGCTCGCTCGCAACGGGCGCATGCCCAGTTCGCACGCACGGCGACGGAAGTCGGCCGCGTCCAGGTCGGACCGCAGCAGCCGACGCAGTTCTGGAGGCAAGGTCAGCAGTTCGTACAAACCCACGCGCCCGAGGTAGCCGGTATTACGGCATTCCGGACAACCGCACGGCGCCTGGATGGTCGCCGGCTTTGGCAGCGACCCGGATCGAACCAGGGCTTCCCACAATCGGTCATCCAGCGCGCCCGGCTTCTTGCAGTGCGGACACAGGGTCCGCACCAGCCGCTGCGCCATCACGCCGATCAACACGTTCTGAATCAGATAATGCGGCACGCCGAGGTCGAGCAACCGGGTCACCGCCGACGCGGCGTCGTTGGTGTGCAGGGTCGAGAGCACTAGATGCCCGGTCAGGGCGGCCTGCACCGCCATTTGCACGGTCTCCAGATCGCGAATCTCGCCGACCATGATGATGTCGGGATCCTGCCGCAACAGGGTGCGGATACCCTGCGCGAAGGTGAGATCGATCGCCGGCTGCACCTGCATCTGGTTCAGTTCCGGGACGATCATCTCGATGGGGTCTTCGACCGTGCAGACGTTGACCTCTGGAACCGCCAGTTGCTTGAGAGTGGTGTACAGGGTGGTGGTCTTGCCGGAGCCAGTCGGACCGGTCACCAGCACGATGCCGTGCGGCCGGGCGATCATCGCCCGCCAGGCGGCTTCCTCCTCCGGCGCGAACCCGAGTTGCCCGAAGTCCTTGGCGACCGTGTCCGGATCGAAAATACGCAACACGCACTTTTCCCCGAAGGCGGTCGGCATGGTGGACAACCGCAGCTCGATCTCCCGACCGGCCGGGGTGCGGGTCTTTATGCGGCCGTCCTGCGGCCGGCGCTTTTCGGCCACGTCCATCCGGCCCAGAATCTTGATGCGGCTGGTGACCGCGCTCATCACCACCGGCGGCAACTGATAAATGGCGTGCAGCACGCCATCGATCCGGAAACGGATCTGGCCCTGCTCGCGGCGGGGTTCCAGATGGATATCGCTGGCGCGCTGGGAGAAAGCGTATTGCAGCAGCCAATCCACGATCTGCACGATCGGCCGCTCGTCGGCGCTCAGTTCGCCACGCCGGCCCAGTTCCAGCAATTGCTCGAAATTGAGGATGCCCGAGGCGGGCTCCAGCGAACCCCGCAGCGCGCCGCGCACCGAGCGCGATACGCCGTAGAATTCCAACTGGTAGCGATTGACGTCCAGCGGATTGGCGATGACCCGCTCGATCTCGCGGCGCAGGGTTTGCCGCAATACATCTCGCCATTCCGTCAACCAGGGTTCGGTGGTGGCGAACGTCACGCGGGCTTCGTCCGCCGCCACCGGCAGGATGTGATAACGGGCGGCGTACTCGTAGGAGACGAACGGCAATAACCGCTCGACCGCAGCGATGTCGAGCTTGAGCGGATCGATGCGCAAGTACGGCAATCCAACCCGGCCGGCCAGCCACTCGGTCAGCCATTCCAGGCTCAAAGCCGGGTGTGGCGGCTGAAGGTGGTGCAGTTTTTTATTGGCGATCACCAAGAGGGGATGGAGTTCGCCGCGTTCCGCCTTGGGACCCGCGAGCGTCAGTTCGGCCTCCGTACTGGCCACCACGCCATCGGCGACCAGATCGTCCAACACTTCCTTCAGGGTCAAGCGGTGTTCGGGGGGGCGAGGTCGCCCCGACCGGGCGGAAATGCGCTCGACGCCGCCCGGCCCAGGGCGGGTCCCTGGAGTTGTGAACCCCGGCTGGCTCACAGCGGTTCCAGTTTGGCGTAAGCAACCACCAACCACTTGGAGCCACCGCCC
>JAWOHQ010000352.1:0-6509 GCA_046485105.1 Candidatus Competibacteraceae bacterium
CGCAACATATACAGGCCTCTTTGATCCGGATAAATGGTATAGATGGACCGATGGGGTTCCTCAATGGCAGAGCGGAGTCCTCTACCCTCCAAATAGCTACGTCTATAGCGAAGGGGTGTTTTATCAGGCAGGAGGGACAGGAGGCACTTCCGTTGGGGTCGAGATTGGCACAGATTCCGGTGTCTCATGGACAGAGGTATATGCAATTGCCCCCTGGCGTCAAGGCACAGTGTATCCTGCCAAGAGTTTTGTTCAATACGACCAGCAACTTTACTATACCACGCTCGGGGGAACTGCAAACGATCCGGACCTGACTGATGGTCTTTCCATTGGTGATGACACCGGAGTGTCCGACTGGAAGGCTGTCGAATCCACCCCCCCTTGATGTGGCCGAACAGGTCGTTGCGCACCATCTCCGGATCGGCCACCGAGGCATCGAACACCACCAGCGGGCCGGACCGACCAGAAAAGGTATGCAGGGTGCGAGCCACCAGCTCCTTTCCAGAACCCGATTCACCATGCAGATGTACGGTGGTCGGCGTGGGGGCCACCGCCCGGATCAGGCCGTACAACTCCCGCATCCGCTCGCTGCCGCCCACCAGTTCGCCCAGACGATCCTGACGCGATACCGCGACCTTGCGTTCCTCGACGTGTTGGCGGACCAGTAGCCGCGAATAACCCAGCTTACATTCCGCCGCCGCGGGAATGTAGGCTTCGGTAATGCGCACTTCGTTGATAAAAGTGCCGTTGGTGGAATTCAGGTCGCGCAGCAACAGTCCATTCGGCGTCATGCGGATTTCGGCGTGCCGGCGCGACACGGCCCGGTCGCTCAGCACGATGTCGTTATCGGGGGCGGTGCCGATGCGCACGGTCGGCAGGCCCAGGCTGACCTCCAATCCGGTATCTGGCCCCGCGACCACGCGCAGTTCGATCGCGTCGAACTGCACGCGCAACCGGGCCTGGGAGGTGGCGAGAATGATTTCGGTGCCATCGCTGGACGGAATGGATGAAGACATGTCAACCCCGGAGGATCTCGTGATGGTCGTAACCGTTAGCTCCCCGCGCCCGCCGGCGGGAAAGCGGCCAGGAGTAAGGTTGCAAAATGCGCTCGATACCCGCTTCACTCGGCCCCTTGCCGCGCCTTGTCTCGGCAGGGGGAGGGAATGAAGTAACGGCTATTGGCCCGTATTCAACGTCTGGCTGAAACTCCGAAAACCCGTAAGTTAGGCCGCGCGGGTGATTCCCAACAACATGATCCTTGGGGTTGATTTTCTGAATGTTTGAGCAACGCTTCGCTGGCGCCCAACCTAAGTCACAGGATTCCTGTCAGTCACTATATTAGCAGGACTGATGAAAAACGGCCGCCCCCGACTCGAATCGCCTGGCAATTCCCATTTTGGCCTGATCTGGGGCGTCGATTCCCGCAACTTCGCTAATGTAGAGCAATTTTTCGGGCTTTCCCCCACTTCTTGGCCGATATGATGCCGTTTCCAGGGTTGGAACCACCTTCCGTCCGCGTCCCACCGCCTCTAACCCGGTATGATAAAGTGGTTTGTGGCGAGTTGGCCGACGAGCCAGCGGCGACTACAATGAAAAAGCTCCCTTCTGTTTAACCTGGTCGGGAAGATCAAGGACTGCTCATGCATCCAGCCCACGCCAATGATCCCTTGCAGCGTTTGGAGCAACTCAACCAGATCGGCATAGCTCTGTCCGGGGAACGGGATACGCCGAAGTTGCTGGAAATGATCTTGCTGGCCGCCAAGCGCTTGTTAAATGCTGATGGCGGTACGTTGTACCGGCTGGATGCAGACCACCGGCAACTCTGTTTCGAGGTCCTGCACAACAGTTCGCTCCAGTTGTTCATGGGTGGAAGCTCGGGCGCGCCCATCCCCTTTGCGCCCATCCCGCTTTACGACCCGACCGGTCAGCCCAACACCGGCATGGTGGTGACCTATGCCGTGTTGCACGATACGACCGTCCTGATCGACGATGCCTACGCGGACTCGAGCTTTGACTTTTCCGGGACGCACCGCTTCGACCGAACGACTGGTTACCGTTCCCGTTCCTTCCTGACCGTGCCGATGAAGAATCACGACGGCGAAATCATCGGGGTGTTCCAGCTCATCAACGCGCTCGACCCGGAGACCGGACGGGTGCGAACCTTTTCGTCGGCCGACCGACAACTGGCGGAATCACTGGCCTCCCAAGCGGCCATCGCGCTGACCAACCACCAACTGATCGACCAGCTTCAACGCCTGTTTGAAGCGCTGATCGAACTGATCAACACCGCAATCGACCATAAGTCTCCCTACACCGGCGCCCATTGCCAGCGAGTGCCGGTTCTGACCATGATGATCGCCGAGGCCGCCCGCCGTTCCGAACGGGGACGGTTGAAAGATTTTCGCCCCACGGATGAGGAACTGTACGAACTCAAAATCGCCGGACTGTTGCACGATTGCGGCAAAATCGCCACGCCGGTGCATGTGGTGGACAAGGCCACTAAACTGGAGATGTTGTTCGACCGCATTCATTTGGTGGATACGCGCTTTGAAGTGCTCAAACGCGATGCCCGGATTGAATGGCTGCAAGAGCAACTGGCCGCCGCGGAACGCGGTGAGGACGCCGAATTACCGGGACTGGAACAGCGGTTCCGCGAGCGGCTGGCCAGATTGGAAGCTGATCGGGAACATCTACGCCGCTGCAATGCCGGCGGTGAGTTCATGCGCCCTGAGGACCAAGACCGGGTTCGCCAGATTGCCGGCTATCGCTGGGTCGGACCAGACGGTCGGGAATGCCCTTTCCTGTCCGAGGATGAACTCCACAATCTCTGTATCGCCCGGGGCACGCTCAATCCGCGGGAACGCACCGTGATTGAGGAACACGTCGCCCTGACCTTGCGGATGTTGAACACCCTACCCTGGCCAAAAACCTTGCGCAACGTGCCCGAATACGCCGGCAGCCACCATGAAAAACTCGACGGCAGCGGCTACCACCGCGGTCTGGGCGAACTGAATTTATCGATGCCCGCCCGCATCATCGGTCTGGCCGACGTCTTCGAAGCTCTGACCGCTCGCGACCGACCCTATAAACCCGGGAAACCGTTGAGCGAAGTGTTGACGATTCTCGGCTGTATGGTGAGGGATCGGCAGATCGACCCCGATCTCTTCGACGTGTTCGTCCGCGAGGGCATCTGGCTGGACTATGCCCGGCAATACCTGCAACCGGAACAACTCGACAGCGTGAATCTTAGCCAGATCCCAGGTTATACCGTCTAGCGCGGTTCCATGATCGGGCAACGATCCCTCTACGGACTTTCCAGGATACCCGACATGCAAATCCACCAAAGCGGCCCCGCCCTGAGCGAGATGACCGAACGATTCAAGCTGATCCCGTTCCTGCAAAATTTTGGCGATCGATATCTCCAGCAGATTCTCAGCGTCAGTCGCATGCTCGTTTACGAGTCCGAGGAACTAATCATTCCCGAAGGTGCGTTCGGGGACCGTCTGTATGTATTGCTCAACGGCAAGGTGCGGGTGACCAAGAACCGGAGTCCGATCACGGTATTGGATCAGGTGGGAGAAGTATTCGGCGAACTCTCCCTGCTCGGCAATGAAACCCGTACCGCATCGGTGTATGCCCTGGAAACCACTTGGTGCCTGGAACTGAGCCCCGGCTTCCTACAAAAGTTGCCGCCGGCGGAACGCGATGCCTGCCAGGCGTTGCTGTACCAGTCCATCGCCCGGATCGTCGCCGGGCGGCTGCGCAAAACCACCGATGAGCTGATCCTGGCGGTCAAGGAACTGGAAATGACCCGCCGCAAACTGGCCGAACTGCGGCGTCATGCCGATCAGAACGCGCAACCTGCTTTCGATGATGAATTGGAACTGGCCATCGAGCAGCTACGGCACACCAAGGAAAAACTATCCCGGTTGGGGCGGGCGTACGACGTTGCGCCATCGACTTGAAACCCCGTCGTATCCACCTTTGGGAGTCGCTATCATGCGCCGCCTGCTCCATGTACTCGTACTGTCGCTCGGTCTGTTCTGGGTCTCGCCCGCCGCAGCGGCTCGACCGGCTACCGAAGAGTTTATCGCGCCGTTACAGTCCTCCACGGTCCCGCGCAGCTCCGAACGGGTGCGCGTGCTTCGGGACGATCTGACTGGGGAGCCGGCCTTGCAGGCCAGAACCGCTCAGGCCGCCATTGCCGCGGCGGTCGATCAACGCGCCGTCGGTTGCCGGATGATCCGGTTTGGCAATGGTCTGGGCTGGGTAGCGACTGGAACGGCCGGTTATCCGGCATCCAAAAACCCGGTGGCGATGCATCGTTTCCGGCAGGAGGCGCGCTTCAAGGCATTCGTGGATGCCCGACTCCGTCTGTCTGAATGTTTCGCCGGCCTGTCGCAGGATGCCCGGCGGCGGGTGACCGAAAACCTGGAACAGGACGACGCGATCCGCTTGGCGCTGATTAATCTGGCCGTCAACGATCAGGAACGACTGGAGCAGGGCCTCAAGATTCTGGCGCGCGGCTTTGTCGCCTATACGGTGGAAGTCGATTCGGCGACCCGCACGGCTTACGTACATCTGGTCACCACGCCCAGGACCGCCACTCGGCTGACGCGGCCTACTCCCGGAGCCATGGAAACGATTTCCCTGCAAGAAGGGTTGAAGCAGGCGTTGGCCGAAATCGAGGGTCGCCTGATCCCGCCGGTCGGCCACCGTCAGGTCGTGGTCAACGTCACGGGAGAGACGGCGCTCATCGGCTATGCCGTCAACCTGGTCGGCGCCCATCCGAATCAGGCCGCACAACAAAAGCTAAGGGCCGATGCCGAGAAAATTGCCCTGTCCCGCGCCAGTGGGGCGCTGATGGGCTTGGCCATCGGCGACGATGCCGCATGGCGGAACGATCTGGATGAAGCCAGCCAAGCCGAAATTCTGGCCACCGCCCGCAGCTATGATGAGGGCGAACCGAGCGCGCGCCGCTTCACGCAGATTCGTGACTTGGTCATGATGGGTATGCTCAAGGACGACCCCGGCCTCCAGGCATTGCGCGAGGGGCGTCTGCCGTCGGCGATCACGATCAGGCGTTTCGAGGGGGAGAATCATGTTTCCGTGGCGTTGATCTACACGCCGTCCGTCAGGAAACGCGAGGCCGTTCCGTCCGCCGCGCCGGCAACTCGCGCCGAACCCCCACCCGCCGCTACTCCCGTCGAATCTTCACCCGCCGATCCCACTGCAACCGATGCTCGCTAACGCTGGCAGCGCGGGCAATAGTACGTCGCCCGCTGGCCGACCCGGCAATGCTGGATGGGTTCACCACAAGCGACGCACGGTTGCCGGCGTCGGTCGTAGACGCGCAGCGCTTGCCGAAAATAGCCCGGTTCGCCCGCGCCGCCGAAGAAATCCCGCAACGTGGTGCCACCTTGGCGGATGGCTTCGCTCAGGATTTCCCGAATAGCCGCCGCCAGCCGTTCGTATTCGTTCGGCGTCACTTGGCCGGCCGGCCGCAGCGGATGGATGCCCGCCGCGAACAACGACTCGCTGGCGTAGATGTTGCCGACGCCCACCACGACATGGGGATCCATGATGAACGGCTTGACGGCCAGGGTACGCCCCCGCGCCCGTTGGTGGAGATCGACGCCGGAGAACGCCTCGTCGAGCGGCTCCGGCCCCAGCGTCGCGAGCAAGGGATGTTGTTCCGGCGCCGCGGTGGTCCACAGCAGGGAGCCGAACCGGCGCGAATCGTTAAAGCGCAGGCATTGCCCGTTCGCCAGCGCCAAGTCCACGTGATCGTGCTTCTGGAGCGGCGCGGCGACCGGCAGGACTCGCAACCGGCCGGTCATGCCCAGATGGAAAATCACGGTACCGGTGTCGGCATACAACAGCAGGTATTTGGCGCGCCGCTCGACCCGCTGGATGGTTTGCCCCGGCAACTGGATCGTCAGCTCTTCCGGCACGGGCCAACGCAGCCGGGGTTGCCGGACCACC
Source organism: Candidatus Competibacteraceae bacterium (assembly GCA_046485105.1). Taxonomy (GTDB): domain Bacteria; phylum Pseudomonadota; class Gammaproteobacteria; order Competibacterales; family Competibacteraceae; genus REEE01. The sequence continues at coordinate 5,986 of JAWOHQ010000352.1, forward strand.
ACCTGGATAACGGTCTGTCCGATCAGATGCGGCGCGATGCCGCACCGGACGGTTTCGACTTCTGGCAATTCAGGCATTACTCGTCGCTCGGATGGGTCGGCGCCAGGGATTCGATGGACGGCGCGATAAAACTGCCCGCGGCGCTGGTCAACAATGGATAGACGCTGTCGGCGCAGAGAAAAACCGTCGCGCCGACTTGCACATAGCGCCCGGCGTCAGTCGGATCGGTATCGCCAAACCGGATTTCCTGCTCGTTCAACCACAATCGCAGTCGAGGAGGATCAAGACGCAAGCGTTTCAGGTCCACTTCGGCGACCGCGTACTGTCGCGGGCAACGCATCTCAGCCAAACGCCAAATCGGACCGACCAACACAGGATTAGCGAGTCCGGTCTCTGGCGCCATCATACCGCCTCGAATCCGGCCATGCAGCGCCCGGACGTGCCAGACGGCATCACTGAGGTGACCGCGCGCGAAGTCGTGGCGGTCGAATGGCTGGACGCGCAGGCGCTGCGCTACAGCGGCG
>JAWOHQ010000486.1:0-4488 GCA_046485105.1 Candidatus Competibacteraceae bacterium
GCATCAGCCCCAGCAGTGGCATCCAAGCGTGTTGCCACAGCAGTTGCGCCAGCGACGGCAAGAGCATTCGGTACTGTAGCCAGATCTGGCCATTGGGATTCTGCTGGGACAGCGCCCACAGAAAATCGGCGTGATCGTGGTCGGGCAACCGGGCGTTGCTGAATAGGTTGATGTCGGTCAGCAACGTCACCCGACCCTAGCCCCAGCGGTATTGTTGCCAGAACGCCTCGTTTAGCCGCAGGCCGGATTGAAACCGAACCTGGAGCGGGGGCGATGCCGCATCCAACACGATGGTCTCGGGTTCGGGCGTGGGGGGTTCCGCGGTGTGGCTGCGCGCTGAAAACCGATTAAGCAGATGATCACCCCCTCGATCTGGCTCGTACTCATGCCGAACGCTGATGACCAGATGGCCGCCCCGCGCGACCCAATCGAGCAGGCGCTGGCTTTCGGCGGCGCTCAGGACGTAGGTCGGGACCGCGACCAGCAGGGTATCTTCGACGGCGAGCGCTTGCGGCAAGTCGGACAGCCGGCGCACGCCGCGGGCGGCGCGGCCGAGGCGAGTGAGAAGCTGTTCCGCCGTATGGAACGGATTGCGCGCGGCGGTTTCGCCAAAGCCGGTGTAGACCTCTTCACGGCGCTGGACCAGATTCTCGTACAGCCACAGGAACAACCCAACGGCGGCGAACAGCGCCAGCAGGCCGAACGCGAGCCCTAACAGCCACCGGCCGCGTCGCCCGCTCATGCCGGCGTTCCCACCGTGGCGGAGAAATGCCGGGGCCAGGCCGCGCACAGCCCCTGTACGGTGGCGTCGTCCGGCGGACGGTGGCCGTAGGCGGCGGCTTGCCAGACCCGGGTCAGTTGCTGGAGGAAGTCGCGCAGTTCGGAATCGGCCAGCCGCGCGGCGGCCAGTCGGAGACACTCTTCCTCGGTGGCGCTGACGGGTACGGGCGTCGCGTAGTGGGTCGTCAGTCCGGCCAGACTACCCTGGTAAAGCAGGCGCAGGGCTTCGCGAGTCTGGCCCGTGGTCCAGAGTCGCCAGGCGGCGGCGCCGAGTTCGGCGTCCGGCGGCGCGACGATCTCATCGCGGCCCCGGACGAGTGGAGGCGTGGGCGCGAGGGCTCGGCGGCGGCCGGACGTGGACCGGTGGGGCGCCCGACGCCACAGCCACCACCCGGCCATGGCTAGGCAGACGCCGGTGGCGAACCACAACAGATATTCCACCACCGTGGCGAACCACCATCCTCGCCCAGGATGTCGGGAACGCGCCGCCGACTCTTTGGGCCAACCGTCTTCCCGGAAATGCCAGCGGTCCTGAACCGCGCAGATTTGCAGTTCCGGTTCCCGCAATAACTCAGCCAACTCCCGCTGGACCGGACTGTCGGCCTCCGCCAATTCCGCCGCGCGCGCGCGCCGCGCCGCGCAAAGCGGGTGGATGACCGGCGCCGGGTTTTCGGCGGTGGTGGATTCGGTGGCGGATCCAGCGACCGGCACAGTGGCCAGGCTCGCGCCCAGGACCAGTCCCGCCAGCATCATCGGCGCGATCCGCGCGCGTGTCGCCAAACGGGCCGCCAGCCGGCGGAAGCCGATTTCCAAATCCCAGGCTTCCAGCCAGGTGCGCCGGTTGAGATAGAGCGCGAAACCGGCGGCGACGTAAAACGGCTCGACCAGCGTCAAGCCGATAAACCCGACCAGGTTCAACCACAATTGTCCGCCCGGGCCGCTGTCGTCGAACAGGTCGAGAAATTCCAGCGCCACGAAATCGGGAGTCAACATCCACACCAGCGCGATCAGGGCCAAATCCAGGGCGATTTCCAGATGCAGGCCCATCACGGTCAGCCACACCGCCGGTCCTCGACCGGGTTGACGCAGATCGCGCAATCGCTGGTGGCGGGCTTGGCCGGATAGGCCTTCCAGTTGCGCGACCGGCAGGTTGAAGGAGCGGGCGGGGTCGAAACGGCGCACGGTCAGGGCGGCCAGCGCTTGGCGGCGCAACAGACCCGGTAGATCCCGCCAGAATTGCCGCCGGTCCGGTATCACGCCGAACAGAGCGCGGCCGAGCACGTACAACGGCGCCCGGTCCAGGAGCGGTTTGAGCCACCACAGCAGCCAAGGGACCAGCCACCAGTTCCCCCAGCACAACAGGTGCAGCAGCAGGAACGCCGGCAGCGCCACCGCGAACCAGGCCCCGTAGACGGGCCAGAACCAACAGCGCACCATCGTTACGCCGAGGTCGCTGGCCTCCCAGGCGTTGCGCGGGCGCAATTCGACGGCGACCGCGTCAAGTTGCACGTCGGCCCGCCCGGGTGAGATAGAGAATCACCAGAGTCCAACCGACTGCGCCGACCGCGTATTTAGTCGCGGCGGGAACGGCGCGGTTGGCGGACCAGAAGGCTTCAACGAACGCCGCCAGCACCAGCAGCGCCATGACTCCGAGCAGGATGCGCACCCCGCTGGCCGCCGCCTGGCGCAAGGCCTCCGCGCGGCTGAGCCGGCCCGGCGCCGCGACCGCCCAGCCCATCTTGAGGCCGGCGACGCCCGCCAGCACGATGCCGGTCAGTTCGAACGCGCCGTGGCCGGCGACGAAGGTGTAGAAGGTTTCGCCATAACCCCGGGCGGTGAGGTAGCCGGAGATGGCGCCGATGAACAAGCCATTGAACAACAGCACGAAAGCGGAGCCAATGCCGAGCAGAACCCCACCGGCGAAGGTCCGGAAGGCGATGCTGATGTTGTTGTAAATGTAAAACCCGAACAACGCCAGGTTGTCCCCGGCGTCGCGGGCGTCCGCGCGCTGGCCGGGCGCGTACATCGCTTCGAGATCGGCAACCGCCTCGGGCGACAGCAGGCTGTAAATCAATTCCGGGGTCTGATGGACCGCGCCGGCCATGCCCAGCAAGGGCAGGTAAAACAGTGTCGCGCATAGCCAGAACAGCCGGGCTTCGGCCCGCACCCGGCGCGGAAAATCGCCGGTCAGGAAATCCAGCACGACCGGCCAGCGCCGCTGGGGCGCGCGGTAAAGTTGCTGGTAGGTGCGCAGCGCCAGGGGGTTCAGTCGGTCCAGCAGCGCGCCGCTGTAACCACGCGCCCGGGCGATGGCCAGTTGCTGGCACAGCCGGCGATAAGCGCCCGGCAACTCGGCGACCGGCAATGGGGCGGCGGTCTCGGCGCTCTTGCGGTGTTCCAGTCGGTCCAGCGTGGCGGCGAAGGCTTGCCAGTCGGCGGCGTGAGTCTGCTCGAAACGGCGCTGTTTCACGGGTGTTCTCCCACCAGCCAGCGGGCGTGGGCGCGCAACCGTTCGACGCCGTCCGACCCCTTGAATCCGGTGAAATTGGCCAGCAGTTCGGCCAGTTCCACCTGCCGTTCGGGATTCAGGGCCGCGCCGCGTTCGGCGAAATCGAGCAATAGCCGCTGCTCGACCGGGCTCAACGGTGCGTTGGGTGGGAACGCCGGACCGGGCGGCAGCGCCGGAGTTGTGCTGGAAGGCTCACGGTAGATGACCACGGTGCCGGCCGCCAGGTCGCCCAGTCGCTGGAAATGGTGGTTGCACGCCATGGCGACGACGCCGAAGCCGTAGAACGCCGGCAGGAAATCCACCGCCCGCAGCAGATTGCGGATCAGCGCTGCTGGCCAGTCCACCGGCGTGCCGTTGGTGTGGACAACCTTGAGTCCCAGCGCTTTCTTGCCGGGCGTGGCCCCGTCGGCGTAGACCTCGAACAACACCGGGTAGAACCACTCGGTCAGGAACAGGGCGATCAGCCATAGCCCGAAACCGCCCTGACCCAGGAACGCCAGCGCCAGCAACAGGCCCCACAGCGCGCCGTATTTAATGAGGCTGTCCGCGCCCCAGGCCAGCGCCCGCGCCAGTGGCCCGGCCACCCGCAGGTTCAGGGTAACGCCTTCCGGCGTTTCAATCGGGCGGAGGGTGTCGAGGAGGGTAGGGGCAGGCATGGTCGAAGGGTAGCTGACTGAAAAAACGGCATGGCATGGATCGGATCGTGAAGAAAGTGGCCCAGAAACGTGATCATACCAACACCTCCACGCACGGCGGATGACTGAGAAACGCCGTCGGACTTGCGGTCAGTCCATAGGCTCCGGATTGAAATACCACGATCAGATCGCCGACCTCGGCTTTCGCCAATTCCATCCGTTCCGCCAGAATATCCAGTGGCGTACACAGCGGTCCGACCACCGTCACCACCTCCCGTTTGCTTCCCACCACTTTATTGCCGACCACCACTGGATAGTTTTTCCGCATCACTTGGCCGAAGTTGCCGGAGGCCGCGAGATGGTGATGCAGGCCGCCGTTGGCGATTAGAAAGGTGTGGCCGCGCGAGACCTTGCGGTCGATGATTTCGGCGACGTAAACGCCGGCTTCGCCGCCCAGATAGCGACCCAGTTCCAGACCCAGTCGCGCTTGGGGCAACCTTTCCTTCACCGCTGGCAGCCACCGTTCCAGATTGGCGGCGATGGGCGCCAGGTCCAGTGGAGCAT
>JAWOHQ010000041.1:0-4091 GCA_046485105.1 Candidatus Competibacteraceae bacterium
CTTGATTGCGAGCGGAATGAAACCGTGGGGACCCTTGGCACGATAGATGCCGTGCCTGGAGCGTAACCCGGAGACCGCCATGCACGAATACCTGCTCATCCTGCTGGGCGCGACGTTGGTCAACAACGTGGTGCTGATCCGCTTTCTGGGATTGTGTCCGTTCATGGGCGTTTCCAACAAGATCGATTCCGCGCTGGGCATGGGCATGGCCACCACCTTTGTCCTGACCCTGGCGGTCTCGGCCAGTTGGCTGCTGGAGCATTACGTGCTGGTGCCGCTGGACATCCAGTTCATGCGTATTCTGGCGTTCATTCTGGTGATCGCCGCCCTGGTGCAGTTCACCGAGATGTTCATCCGCAAGGCCAGCCCGACGCTCTATCAGGTCTTGGGCATCTTTCTGCCGTTGATCACCACCAACTGCGCGGTGTTCGGCATCGCGCTGCTCAACGTGCAGCAGCAATACGGGTTCATCGACAGCTTGCTGTACGGCATCGGCTCCGCGCTGGGTTTTACCTTGGTGATGGTGCTGTTCGCCGGTTTGCGGGAGCGGCTGGCGCTGGCCAGCGTACCGGCGGCCTTCGCCGGCGCGCCGATCGCTTTTATCGTCGCCGGCCTGCTGGCCATGGCGTTTATGGGTTTCGCGGGGTTGCCGGTCCGGTAACGAGTCCGGCGGCGCACTATTGGGAGACAGCACATGATTTTCGCCGTTTTGGTTTTGACCGCATTGGGTTCGGCCCTGGGACTGCTGCTGAGTCTGGCGTCCCGCTTTCTCCGCGTGCCGGGCAACGCCCTGCGCGAGGAAGTGTTGGAACTACTGCCGGGCGTGAATTGCGGGCAATGTGGCTATCCGGGCTGCGGCGGCGCGGCGGACGCGCTGGTGGACGGCAAGGCGCCGCTGGCGCTGTGCCCGCCGGGCGGCGCGCTCCTGATCCGGACGCTGGCGGCGAAGCTGGGGCGCGCTCCGGAAGGCGGTGACGCGGGGCCGCCGCTGCTGGCCACGATCGATGAGAGCCGCTGCATCGGCTGCGCGCATTGCGGCAAGCTGTGTCCCACCGACGCCATCATCGGCGCCCCCAAGCAGATTCACGCCGTGTTGCAAGAGGCCTGCATGGGCTGCGGCGCGTGCGTCGCGGTCTGCCCGACCGAATGCCTGCAAATGCAGCCGCAGACGCCCACGTTGACGACCTGGTACTGGCCGAAGCCCGTGCTGCAAGGAGCGTGAGCGATGCGCCTTCACCAATTCCGGGGCGGCGTGCATCCGCCCGGCCGCAAGCAATTCAGCGCCGACCAGCCGATTCAGTCCCTGCCCCTGCCAGAGCGCCTGTACCTGCCCTTGCAGCAACATGCCGGGGGACCCGCGCAGCCCGTGGTGAGCGTGGGCCAGAAGGTCGCCAAGGGTGAATTGCTGGCGCGCGCCCAGAGCGCCATTTCCGCGCCGCTGCACGCGCCCAGCTCCGGGATCGTCGTCGATATCGGCCAGTTCACGGCGCCGCATGTCTCCGGCCTGCCGATTCCTACCCTGGTACTCGATACGGACGGCGAGGGACGCTGGCTGGAGGATGAGCCGCCACCCGATCCCTTCAGTCTCGATCCGGAGGAGGTCGCCTCCCGCATCGGGGACGCCGGCATCGTCGGCATGGGCGGGGCCAGTTTTCCGGCGGCGGTCAAGCTGAGCAAGGCGCGTCAGGCCGGGGTGCATACCCTGGTGGTCAACGGCGCGGAATGCGAGCCGTATGTGACCTGCGACGACCGATTGATGCGCGAGCGGGCGGCGGAAATCGTGGACGGGGCCGCGATCATGCTGCACGCCTTGCAAGCGTCGCGCGCCCTGGTCGCGGTCGAGGACAATAAGCCGGAAGCCATTCAGGCCCTGCGGGAAGCCTGCGGCCACGATCCGCGCTTTCAGGTATTGAGCTTACCGACCCGCTATCCCACCGGTTCGGCCAAGCATTTGATTCAGTTGCTCACCGGTCTGGAATGCCCAGCGGGCGAGCCGGGCACCGAAGTGACCGGTGTGTTGGTGCATAACGTCGGCACCGCCTACGCGGTGCAGCGGGCGCTGCGCCATGGCCAACCGTTAATCTCGCGCATCGTCACGGTCAGCGGCGGGGCGGTCGCGGAACCGCGCAATCTGGAAGTCCCGCTCGGCGCGCTGGCGGCCGATCTGCTGGCCTGGTGCGGCGGCGTCAGCGCCGATCTGAGCCGGGTGCTGCTGGGCGGACCGATGATGGGCCAGCCGCTGCCCAGCCTCCAGACGCCGATCGTCAAGGGTTCCAACGGTATTCTGGCTCTGACCGCCGCCGAACTCGGTCCGGAGCAACTCCCGGCGCCCTGCGTGCGCTGCGGCCGCTGCGTGGAGGCGTGTCCGATGGGGTTGTTACCGGTGGAAATGGCCAAGCGCGTCCAGCACGACGATTGGACGGGAACGCTGGCGTTCGGTCTGAACGATTGCATGGCCTGCGGCTCCTGCGCCTATGCCTGTCCGTCGCGCGTGCCGCTGTTGCAGAGCTTCGTCCATGCGCGTGGGGCCGTGGCCGAACAGCGGCGGGCCGAGCAAAAGGCCCAGTACACCCGCCAGCTCATGGAGCAGCGGCAGACCCGGCTGGCGCGTCAGGAACAGACCAAGGCGGACGCGGCGGCCCAGCGGCGGGCCGAGAAGGAAAAAAAGCAGCAGCGGGCGACCGTGATGGAGGAGGATGACGAATGAGCGCCAACCTGCTGCTGACCGGCGCGCCGCACGCTCACGGCGGCGATAGCATCCAGCAGTTGATGGGGATGGTGCTGCTGGCGCTCGCGCCGGCGACCCTGTACGGGGCGTTTCTGTTCGGCTGGCCGGCGGTGAATCTGCTGTTGGTGATCGTGCTGACTTGCCTGGCGGGCGAGGCGCTCTGTTTGTGGGTGGCCGGCCGGCCGTTGCGGCCGGCGCTGCTGGACGGTTCCACGTTGCTGACCGGGGTGTTGCTGGCGCTGTCGCTGCCGCCCTGGGCGCCGTGGTGGATCGGGGTGATCGGCGGCGCGTTCGCCGTGGTGGTCGGCAAACATATCTTCGGCGGCGTCGGCCAGAATCTGTTCAATCCGGCGATGCTGGCGCGGGTCATGCTGCTGGTGTCTTTTCCGGTGGAGATGACGACCTGGCTGGAGCCGCGCCCCTGGTTTTCGGGGACGACCCCCTCGTTTCTGGAAGGCTTGCACATCACGTTTGGCGGCGGGTTGCCGATGGCCGATGGGATGACCGGAGCCACCCTGTTGGGCCACGTTCGGACCGGACTGGGGCTGTCCCAACCCCTCGGCGAGATTCTGCCGGGACATTACCAGCCCGGCCTGGCCGCGCTGGGCTGGACCGGCGGCAGTCTGGGCGAAACCTCGGCGCTGTTGCTGTTGCTCGGCGGGCTGTGGCTGCTGTGGAAGCGGGCGATCGCCTGGACGATTCCGGTGGCGATGCTCGGCACGGTGCTGGTGCTGGCCAGCGTCTGTCACTGGAGCGATCCCGAGCGCTTCGTCGATCCGCTCTTGCACCTGGTGTCGGGCAGCTTGCTCATGGGAGCGTTTTTCATCGCCACCGATCCAGTGACTTCGCCGTTGAGTCGGATGGGACAAATCGTGTTCGGCGCGGGGTGCGGCGTGTTGGTCTACGTCATCCGCACTTGGGGGGGGTATCCCGAGGGCGTGGCGTTCGCGGTGGTGCTGATGAACGCGGCGACGCCGCTGATCGACCACTACATTCGCCCGCGGGTGTATGGGCGAACCTGGTTGGGCCAACCGAAGCCGGTTTCCGAACGCGCCCGGCGCGCGGCCGCAGGCCGGGATTCGGGGAGCGGGCCGGCATGATCGGCGACTGGTTGAATAAACCGGAAACCCGGCAAAGCGTGGGTTATCCCGTGGCGCTGCTAGGTGGGGTCGCGCTGCTGGTCAGCGCCGTGATCGGGATTGCGGATGCGTTGACCCGCACCGACATCGCGCAGCGGCAGTTGGAGGATTTGCAAGCGACCTTGCAGCAGGTGGTGCCGACCGCGTATTTCGACAACGATCTGGTGCGCGATGTCGTGGTCGTTCGGGACGGCGAGCGGGCGCTGCGCGTCTACCGGGCGCGG
>JAWOHQ010000070.1:0-4938 GCA_046485105.1 Candidatus Competibacteraceae bacterium
TTCTGATCTATGGCCTCTTGGGTGTGGGCCTCTTCTTCACGCTCCGCCTCGGGTTTATCCAATTTCGCCATTTCGGCGAGATGTTCCGCGTCATTCGCGGCTCGCGCGAAGCCGACGCGGCGGGTATCACGCCTTTTCAGGCATTGACCGTGAGTCTGGCTTCCAGGGTCGGGACGGGAAACCTCGCCGGGGTCGCCGTGGCGCTCTATCTGGGCGGTCCAGGAGCGATCTTCTGGATGTGGATGGTGGCTCTGGTCGGCATGGCGACCGCCTATTCCGAAAGCACTCTCGCCCAGCTTTTCAAGGTCAAGAACGCGGAGGGCCAATATCGCGGCGGCCCGGCCTTCTATATCGCGAGAGGATTGCGCGCCCCGTGGGCGGCGGTGATCTTCTCAGTGTCGCTCCTGATCTCCTTCGGTTTGGTGTTCAACGCGGTCCAGGCCAATTCCATCGCCGATGCGGTCGAGGGCGCCTTCGGCCTGCCGAAGCTCGTCACGGGCCTCATCATCGCGGCGATCGTGGGGCTGGTCGTCTTCGGCGGCATTCGGCAGATCGCCAAGGTGGCGGAAATCGTCGTGCCGTTCATGGCCGGGATCTATCTCCTGCTGGCGGCTGTGGTCCTGGTGATGAACATCGATCAGGTGCCGGGCATGCTGGCCACAATCTTCAAAAGCGCCTTCGGCCTGCAGGAAGCCGCGGGCGGAGTGACCGGCGGCATCATGGCGGCCATGTTGAACGGCATCAAGCGCGGTTTGTTTTCGAACGAGGCGGGCATGGGCTCGGCCCCGAACATCGCGGCTTGCGCGGTGCCGCAGCCGCATCATCCCGCCTCGCAGGGGCTGGTCCAGGCGCTCGGGGTCTTTATCGACACGATCCTGGTCTGCACGGCGACGGCGCTGCTGATCCTGCTCTCGGGCGTGCTCGAACCCGGCTCCGGCGTCACCGGCACGCAGCTCACCCAGTCGGCGCTGAGCGTCCATATCGGCGGGGCGGGCACGTACTTCATCGCGATCGCGATCTTCTTCTTCGCCTTCACCTCCATCATCGGCAACTACTCCTATGCCGAGAACGCCTTGACCTATCTGGGCGTGGCCAACCGCACGGGCGTGACCATCTTGCGCTGCGCGTTGCTGCTGATGGTCGTCTGGGGATCGGTGCAGACCGTCGCCACGGTGTTCGACGCCGCCGATGCGTCCATGGGGCTCATGGCGACGATCAATCTGATCGCGATTGTCCTGCTCTCCGGCACCGTCGTGAAGCTGACCCAGGACTATTTCGCGCAGCGCAAGGCCGGCCAGGAACCGGTCTTCCACAGCGCGGACTATCCGGAACTGGGGGGCGAGATCGATCAGATGATCTGGAGGCGGTGAGGGAGGCGGTGTCCCACCGAAACTACGCTCGCGATAAGCGCGGGTGACCCGTTGCGGGATGTCGCCGCCGCGCGGCACGGCACCGGTCGCGCGGCCTGTGCTATTTTAGGATAACGCCCTAAGATAAAATAAAATTAAATCTTGTTTTAGGTTCGAGGCAGGACGCATGAAGCGCGAGATCCAAGGGCATTATGTGACGGTATCGACGGTGGGGGAGAAGGTGCGGGCTTTTGTGCCCGCTTCGCTGCCCCCGCGTCCACCCATCGACTGGACACCGGAACTGCGCGGCAAATTTGACCGGGCGTTGCTGGCGCTAGGCCGGCTGGACAGCGTTTCCATCCTCCTGCCAGACCCATCGCTGTTCCTTTATCTGTATGTCCGCAAGGAGGCCGTGCTCTCTTCCATGATCGAGGGAACGCAATCGTCGCTGGCGGATCTCCTGTTGTTCGAACTGGATCAGGAACCAGGGGTCCCGCTGGATGACGTGCGTGAGGTCAGCAACTATGTCGCCGCCCTGAATCATGGCCTCGGCCGGTTGGCTGAAGGGTTTCCATTGTCTCTGCGGCTGCTCAAGGAAGTGCATGGCGTGCTGCTGGCCAAGGGGCGCGGTAGCCGCAAGATGCCGGGGGAATTTCGGCGCAGCCAGAACTGGATCGGCGGTACCCGACCCGGCAATGCCGCCTTCGTGCCACCTCCGGCCGAAGCAGTGCTGGAGTGCATGGGCAAGCTCGAACTTTTTCTGCACGATCAACCCGAACCGACCCCGGTACTGCTCAAGGCCGCTCTGGCGCACGTGCAGTTCGAGACGATCCACCCTTTTCTCGACGGTAACGGCCGTCTTGGCCGACTGCTGATCACCCTGCTGCTGTGCGAGCAAAGGATACTCCGCAAGCCGCTACTCTATCTGAGCCTCTATTTCAAAACCCACCGCCGGTATTATTACGAACTGCTCGACACGGTGCGTCTGCACGGTGATTGGGAGGCCTGGCTCGATTTCTTCGCCGAGGCGGTCATCGTCACCGCCGCCCAGGCGGTGGAAACGGCGCGACAGCTCCTCGATTTGTTTGATAAAGACCGGGACAAAATCAGCGGGCTGGGACGAGCGGCGGCGTCCACCCTGGCGGTGCATCGGGCGCTCATGGAGCATCCGATCGCCACGTCAGGCTGGCTGGTGGAAAAGACCGGCATTACCCCAGCCACGGTCAACAAGACCCTGGGAAATCTGGAACGGCTCGGTATCGTGCGGGAGATCACCGCTCGGCAACGCAACCGTATATTCAGTTACCACGGATATGTGGAGATCATGAACCGGGGGACGGAACCGCCGGGGCGATAACAGAGGACCTCCATCAGGACGTTGCTGACCGACGATGCAAATTTTGCCATGCGGTGGATGCTCATCAAGGCGGGGTTCTCCCGACAAATGTCCTCGGTGGAGCGCCGCTCGCCCAGCCGCGCGACCGAGGGCGAGCGCGGCATTTGGCAACGTCGCTACTGGGTCGAGTGGCGCGGTCGTTATCTTTCAGAAAAACGCCTAAGCCCCCGCCCCCGCTGCGTCGGCGTCGCCGAAGTATTCCGCTGTATAGCGTTCCGCCCGCAGTTCGGGCGACCAGAAATCCAGCGGCAGACCGGCTTTCAGCTTGAGTTGACTCAGGAATACGTGAGGGTCCGGCAGATGTTCCCACACCGCCGGCAGGAAAGTGGCGCGGTAGGTTTGGAAATGAATGATCAAACCGTCCACGCCCGGTCGCAGTTGCGCCAGCAGTTCTTCCTCGGAACTGAAGCGCAACGGCTCCGGCGGCGACAGCACGGAGATGTGGAGATCCAGCTTCGGAAACTCGTCCTCGCGCAGGGCCGGGAAGCGGGGGTCCTCGAACGCCGCCGCGTAGGCGTGGGCGGCGACATCCTGGACCAGCGGTTGATAGGCGGCGAGTGCGCCGATGCAGCCACGCAACTGGCCGCCGATCTCAAGGGTGACGAAGGTCGCCCGCGGCGGCCGCAGCGTTGCGGGGTAAGCGTCTGGATTTACTTCCAGGACGCAATGATGGCGCAGGCCGTACTGGATCGAGGAGCGGGCCAAGTCCAGCAGCGTGGCCCGATCCTGGCGCGACAGGGTTTCAGTGCAGGATGTAGGCGCCATAACCCACCACCTGATCGCGCGAGCCGGCGGTATCCCCGGAATTGCGCAAGTCGATGGTTTCACAGTGCAGCCCCTTGCGCCGCGCCACCCACAACAGCCCGTTGACCGGGTTGCGCCCGCAAGCCTGCTCGTAACCGATGTCCTCGAACCGCAGCGCCTCAATGGCCCTGGAGGTCGCGTCGTCCAGGCCGCGGGCGGTCTGATAATCGTGATAGTGGCTGAGGTCGGAACTGATGACGATCAGGGTTTCTGGCCCGCCCCACAGCGCTTCCAGCACCGCGCCGACTTCCGCTGGCCGGGCGTCGCCGACCACCAGCGGGACGAGCTTGAACTCGCCCAGCACCTCCTGCAGGAACGGCAGATGCACTTCCAGACTATGCTCCCGCGCATGGGCCTGCTCCAGGAAACCGACGTCCGGCAGCCGCCGAGCCTGTTCGACCGCGTCCTGATCCACCGGAATCTGGCCGAGCGGGGTGGCGAACGCCTCCATGCCGCTGACCGCGATGCCGCGGAAACCGACCCGGTGGCTGGGTCCCAGCAACACCACCCGGGTGATGGCGTCGCGCGCGGCGCGCAGCCGCGCGTAGGCTGAGGCGGCGACCGGTCCGGAATAGATGTAACCGGCGTGCGGAACGATGATCGCCTTGGGCGCGGGTTCCGCCGGCAGCTCGACCCGTTCCAAAAATTGCCGGACTTGAGCCCGCAGTTCCCCGGCGTTCGCCGGGTAGAACAGCCCCGCGACGGCAGGGGTACGTATGGTCTGCATGACACGCCCTCCCGATTCGTTTGCCAACACTAACAAATTGGAGTATAGGTCAAAATACACTCAACCAGCAGCAAATATCACTATAAAGATTCCGGTTGCTGGCGGCAACGCTGGCCGAAAAAACGACGAGAGCCTTGCCTTAAGGAGGCCATGATGAACAACCTGACCACCGAGTTTTTCCCCACCCAGTACTGGCACACTCTCCCCGACGGGCGCGTCCAGTGTGATGTCTGCCCGCGCTTCTGCAAGCTCCACGAAGGGCAGCAGGGCCTGTGCTTCGTGCGCGGCCGCCACGGCGACCGCATCGTGCTGACCAGCTACGGCCGGTCCAGCGGCTTCTGCATCGATCCGATCGAAAAGAAGCCGCTCAACCATTTCCTGCCCGGCACCTCGGTGCTGTCGTTCGGCACCGCCGGCTGCAATCTGGCCTGCAAGTTCTGCCAGAATTGGGACATGAGCAAGTCTCGGGAGATGGATACCCTGGCCGACGCCGCCTCGCCGGACAAACTGGCGCGGGTCGCCCATCAACTGAATTGTCGCAGCATCGCCTATACCTACAACGATCCGGTGATCTTCATGGAGTACGCCATCGACGTGGCGGTCGCCTGCCGGGAATACGGCATCCGCTCGGTGGCGGTCACCGCCGGCTACATCTGCGACGA
>JAWOHQ010000130.1:0-8403 GCA_046485105.1 Candidatus Competibacteraceae bacterium
GCCCGGTCCACCAGGATCGAATATTCAGCCCGTTCCAGGTCCGGATCGGCGTTGCAGCGCACCACCCCCCAGATCTTGATTTTCCCAGGTACGCCCTTGGGCTCAGTCACCACGAACGCCATCTCTCGCTCGTAATCGAGTTGGGTCAGTCGGGCGGCCATGTCGTGCGACAGCTCGCGAAGCGGTTGGAAAAACCGCATCCGAACATCTTCGGCAGGCAGCCGCTTGACCAGATCCCTCAGCTCCGGTTCATCCTCTGGCAGGATGGGACGGATCAGGAAGGCGCGGCCGTCCGGCAGTTCGTAGCGCCGTTCCAGTTGCTTCGGATACGGCGAGATCGCCAGCCGCTGTGACGCCGGCGCTGTGTTGGGTTCGATCCGGACATGGGCGTCCAACGCCAGTATGCCCCCGGTGCTCACCCAGATCGGATTGATATCCATCTCGATCATTTCCGCCAGTTCAACGACCATCTGGGACACTTTGATTAAGGTCAGGGCGATGGCGTCCATATCTACCGGCCGGCCGCGGTTGGTGCTGATTTGGCGGTACAGCCGGGTCCGCGACATCAGATCGCGCGCCAATTGCATGTTCAACGGCGGCAGGGCGTAGGCGACATCATCGATCACCTCAGCCTCGGTGCCGCCTTGCCCGAAAAAGATCACTGGTCCGAACCGGAGGCCGGTCCGTACGCCCATCATCATTTCATAAGCGCCATGCCGGGACTGCATCGGCTGTACCGCGAACCCGTCGATCACCGCCTCGGGAGCGAGTTCGCGCACCCGCGCCAGCATGTCGGTGGCGCCTACCAGCACCTCCAGCGGGTTGTTCAGGCCAAAGGCTACTCCGCCGACGTCGGATTTGTTGGCGATATCAGGGGAGAGAATCTTCAGCGCCACCGGCTCGCGCAGGTCCATGGCGATCTCGGAGGCGGCTTCCGGGGTGGAGGCGAAATGGAGCGGCACCGTCGGGATTTCGTAGGCGTTCAAAACCTGGCTGGCTTCGTAGGCGTTCAACCGGCGTCGGCCCGCGGTCAGGGCGATCTGGATGATGCGGCGGACGGTCTCGGTATCGGGCGTGAACTCCTCGGGAATCGACGGCGGGGTTTCCATCAGCAGTTCCTGGCTGCGCCGGTACTGGGCCAGTCGGGTAAAGGCTTCCACCGCATCGCCGGGCGTTTCATAGGTCGGAATTTGCGCGGTCTTGAACAGGTCGCGCGCCGACTGCACCGACGACTCGCCGATCCAGCAGGTCATGATCAAGCGTCGGCTGTTCTTGGAGCGTTCGATCACCGCTCGGGCGCTGTCCTCGGCGCGGCCCAGCGAAGCCGGGGCATGGATCACCAGCACCCCATCGGTGCCCGGCTCCCGCAACAACAAATCCAAGGCCTTGCCGTATTCCTCGGGGCCGGCCATGTCGCCCAAATCCACCGGATTCTCGATCGGATAGTCGGGCCGGCAGTCGTGCGCCAGTTGCTCCCGGGTCGCCGCGCTGATCTCGGCCAGATGGCCGCCGTGGCGCAGCAGGGTATCGCTGGTCAATAACGCCAGGCTGTAGCTGTTGCTGAGGATGGTCAGTCGGTCGCTATAGACCGGCTTGGCGGTGGCCAGGGTCTCGGCGGCGCCGAACAACTGCTCGATATTGTTCACCCGCAGGATGCCGGCCCGCTGGAACACGGCGTCGTAGACGGCGTCCTCGATCGGTCCGGCGCGAAAGTCGCGCGGTTTGAGCACGATCACCGGCTTGACTCGGGCGGCGGCGCGGGCGGCGGACACGAACTTGCGGCGGTTGCGGGTGTTTTCCATATACATCAGGATGGATCGGGTGCTGCCATCCCGCAGCAGGTAATCCAGAAGATCGCCGAAGTCCACGTCCCAGCGCAGCCCCACCGAAATGACGTGGGAGAAACCGATGTTGCGGCTGGTGGCCCAGTCGATCACGCTGCGCATCACCGCGGCGGACTGGCACAACAGCGCGATATGGCCGGTCAGTGGTCGAGTGCCGCTCAGGCTGGCGTTGAGATGGGCCGACAGCACCGCGTAACCGATGTTGCACGGACCCATGACGCGCAGCAGGTACGGTTTGGCGGCGGTCAGAATCCGCCGCTGCAAGGATTCTCCCTCGTCCGCGTATTTGCTCCGCATCTCTGGACTCAGCAGCGCCGCCCGAGTCCCGCGATGGTCTTGCAGGACGTCCCGGCTGAGCAACAGCACCGCTCGGGTCCCGCGTTCCCCCAGTTCGTGGATGAAATCCGGGGCCTCGTCGATCGGGGTGGTTAGAATGGCCAGATCCGGGGTGACCGGCAGACTGGCGATATCCGGGTAGGCCAAGACTCCGGAAATGGAGCGGTGGTCTGGATTGACCGGCATCACCGGCCCCTTGAAGCCCCCTTCGATCAGATTGAATTCCAGGGTGGCGTCGGGACCGTTGGCGGACTTGCCGCGCCCGACGACCGTGATGGAGCGTGGCTTGAACAGATATTGAAGGTTGCGAATGGTCATGGAGCGTCTCGCGCGCTGCGGGACCGCCGGGAGGATCCGGAGGGTCCTTTCAGGGATGGGTTATGGTAACGCGATTCACGCGGGGTGGCTTGGTTCGCGGCCAGATCGACCCATCGGTTCTTATGGGTTTTTCTTTACAATGCCTGGTGATTGACCCCGTACCCGCACGCGAGGAATCAGCATGAGCAGAACCACGATCGACAATCCCCCCTCGTCCGGCGCGCCGGCGCCGAATCCAGGCGCCAATGACCCGGCGCGGATCGCCTCTTTCTGGGCGGCGGCCCGCGCCGAGTTGGAGGGTCTGCCCGGCGGCGGTTTGAACATCGCCTGGGAGGCGGTGGACCGGCAGGTTCGGATCGGTCGGGGCGAAGCGATCGCCCTGCGCTGGTTGGGCAAAAACGGCGAGCGACGGGAATTCAGCTACGCCGAACTGGCCCGGATGAGCGGCCGGTTCGCCAACGTCCTGGAACGGCTGGGCGTCGGCCATGGCGACCGGGTCTGCGCGCTCATCGGGCGAATCCCCGAGCTGTACATCACCGCCTTGGGCGCGCTGAAAGCCGGGGCGGTGTTCTGTCCGCTGTTTTCCGCCTTCGGCCCGGAACCGGTGCGGGTCAGATTGGCCCGCAGCCGGGCGCGGGTATTGGTCACCACCACGCTGTTATACGAGCGTAAGGTGCGGGGGCAACGCGGAGTCTTGCCTGACCTGGATCACGTGCTGCTCGCCGACGGCGCCGACGGGGCCGACGTCCGTTCGTTCCAGGGGTTGCTCGACGCCGCGCCGGATCAGCGCGCGCCGCCCCGCACCACCGCCGAGGATCGGGCGCTGTTGCATTTCACCAGCGGCACCACCGGTCTGCCCAAGGGAGCGCTCCACGTTCACGACGCCGTGGCCGCGCACCGCTTGACCGGTCGGTCCATATTGGACCTCCGGCCTGGTGACGTTTTTTGGTGTACCGCCGATCCCGGCTGGGTCACCGGGGTGTCCTACGGCATCATCGCCCCGCTGACCAACGGCGCTACCTTGGTGGTGGATGAAGCCGAGTTCGACGTCCGGCGCTGGTACGCCATTCTCGAACAGGAACGGGTGAATGTCTGGTACACCGCGCCGACCGCCATCCGCCTGTTGATGAAGGCTGGCCCCGAGCCAGCGCGCGGCCACGACCTGAGCGCGCTGCGGTTGGCGGCCAGCGTCGGCGAACCGCTCCATGCCGAAGGGGTGCTCTGGGGCGAGGAACACCTGGGGCAGCCGTTCCACGATACCTGGTGGCAGACTGAAACCGGGGCGATCATGATCGCCAATGATCCGGGTCACCCCGTGCGGCCTGGTTCCATGGGCCGGCCGCTGCCCGGCATCGAAGCCGCCATCGTCCGGCGGCGGCCGGAGAGTGGCGTTGAGTTTTTGGCGTCCGACGAGGAAGGCGAGCTGGCGCTACGGGTCGGTTGGCCCTCAATGTTCCGCGGTTATCTGGATGACGAGGAACGCTACCGGGACTGTTTCGCCGATGGTTGGTACCTCAGCGGCGACCTGGCCCGCCGCGACGCCGACGGCTATTTCTGGTTCGTGGGCCGGTCCGACGATGTGATCAAAACCGCCGGCCATTTAATCGGTCCGTTCGAGGTGGAAAGCGTGTTGCTGGAACATCCGGCGGTAGCCGAAGCCGGGATGATCGGCAAGCCGGACGACTATGCCGGTCAGATCGTCAAGGCGTTCGTGGCGCTCAAGCCGGGTTATGTCGCCAGCGAGGTTTTGCGCAAGGAACTGATCGGTTTTGCCCGGACCCGGTTGGGGCCGGCGGTGGCGCCGCGCGAATTGGAGTTTGTGACCGACTTGCCCAAAACCCGCAGCGGAAAAATCCTGCGGCGGTTGCTGCGCGCCCGGGAACTGGGACTGCCGCCGGGCGATCTTTCCACGGTCGAGGGTGAAGAAGCGTAAAAAGTCAGATGGGTACGTTGATTCTAATTCATGATGGTAAGGTTATTGCTGATAAAACCTTGAGGGTCGGCGGAGGATGGCCAGTCCGGAACGACTTGCTTTTTCCAGGTTCCGATGAGACACTCATGTTGCGGCGCAACATGCCGCTATCCCCAAGATCAAGTAACGACAGGTTTTGAGCCAGCTTCGCTCGTAGAGGGAAACACCCATGACGAACATGAACAAAGAGCAGATCCGCGAAACGGTCCTGCGCGTCCTTGAAGATGTGGTTCCGAATGCCGCTAACCAGGCGCTCGAACCCAACATCAGCTTTCACGATCAACTCGAATTGGATTCGATTGATTTCCTCCGGCTGATGATGAATCTGGAAAAAGAGTTAAACGTCACGATTTTCGACTTCGACTACCCCAAGCTGTCCACGCTCAAGGGTTGCGAGAACTATCTGGCCGAGCGCCTGACGCTCGCGGCCTGACCAGGGTCTCCCGCTCGGAGCCCCAGGCCAACCGGTCGCTAGAATGGGGAAACGGCGCGCAAAAAAGAAGACCGATCCGTCGGGGATCGGTCAGCGGGTCGAACAAGATTTAGGTTGTTTGCTCTAAACCGGAATTCTATGATCGGCGACGCGTGGTAGGTTCTCTACCGGGAATCCGTCGCGCAACCCTCCTTTGGTGGTTTAGGCCGGGCGCGAAAAGCCCGGTCTTTTTTTTGGGTTCGGCAACCCCGCGTTCGGCGGGAAACGCCAGCGACTTTGTTGTATTCGTTCGCTCTGGCGACGGGCGCATTATACCGACTGTGCTCGATCCCGCAACACTTTCATGGTTAAGAGGGTTGTGCGGTTCCACCCTGGGCTGCTCGGCCGCACAGGATCAGGACCAGCAACAACCCGAAGCAGCCCGCGCCATCCCCGCTGGCCGTGCGAATGGCAGCACAACACGCCGGCGTCGCTCAGGGCTCCAGCCGCTCCAGCCACCAATGCCCGTCGGTTTGTCGCCGGTAGCGCAACCGGTCGTGCATCCGACCGTGCCGGCCTTGCCAGAATTCCAGCAGCGTGGGCCGGACCCGGTAGCCACCCCATTGATTCGGCATCGGGATATTGTCGTCCGGGTACTGCGCGTCTAATTGCTGGAAGCGCTCGTCCAGGAGCGCCCGGCTGGCCACGACTTGACTCTGACGCGACGCCAGCGCACCCAGGCGGCTTTCCCGCGGCCGGCCGTAGAAGTAGACTTCTGATTCCGCCAAGGGAATTTTGCCGACCGTGCCCTCGATCCGTACCTGCCGTTCCAGATCCAGCCACAGGAACACCAAAGCGGCATGAGGATTTTCCGCCAGTTGCCGACCCTTGTCACTGCGGTAGTTGGTGAAGAATACGAAACCGTCGGCGTCACAATCCTTGAGCAATACCACCCGCGCATAGGGACGGCCGGTCCGGTCGGCGGTCGCGAGGGTCATGGCGTTGGGTTCGGGCAATTGCGCGCTGATCGCTTCCCGCAACCAGCGCTGGAACTGCTGGATGGGATCGGGATCGACCTCGGCTTCGCTCAAGGCGCCCAAGGCGTACTCATGACGCAATTCGGCAAGGGTTTGACTCATGACGGATGGACTCCCGCAACTGGGCTTTTGATCTGGGATTATGATTATATCAGTTCACCCGGTCCGTTCCGCGCCAACCCGCTGTTGGCTGCGGTTTTCCTGGACCAGGATTCGTTGACAGCCAGCAAGGTTGGCCCAGACCATCGGGTCGCCGATGGCGACATTCTGGCAATCCATGGCTGATCCGATGCCCGCCATCCTGCTCTCGACCCTGAACGCCCGTTATTTCCATTCCGCGCTCGGGCTGCGCTATTTGTTCGCCAATCTGGACGAACTGCAAGCCGTCGCCGCCATCCGGGAATTCATCATCACCCAGCGTCCGCTGGACATCGCCGAGGCGTTGCTGGCCGAGCAACCGCGCATCGTCGGTTTTGGCGTCTACGTGTGGAATGTGGCGGAAACCACCCAAGTCGTGGCCCTGCTCAAGCGGATAAGGCCGGAATTGATCGTCATACTGGGTGGCCCGGAAGTCAGCCACGAGTGGGAAGAGCAGTCCATTGGGAAGAGGGCTGATTATCTCATCACCGGCCAAGCGGATTGGGCGTTTCCACAACTATGCCGACGGTTACTGAACGACGACCCGCCGGCTGGGCGAATCCTCGCCGCCGAACCGCCGCCGCTGGATCAACTCACGCTACCGTATCGGTTCTACAGCGACGAGGATATCGCTCATCGGCTGATCTACGTCGAAGCTTCGCGCGGCTGTCCGTTCCGCTGCGAGTTTTGTCTGTCGGCGTTGGACAAAACCGCTTGGCCATTCCCACTGGAACCTTTTCTCGCCGAGCTGCAACGGCTCCACGACCGGGGCGTGCGCCATTTCAAATTCGTGGATCGCACTTTCAACCTCAATGCCAAAGTCGGCGCGCGGATTCTGGATTTCTTCCTGGAACGGCTGGACGAGCGCCTGTTTCTGCACTTCGAGCTGATCCCGGACCATCTGCCGGAAACGCTCAAAACTCGTATCGTCCGCTTTCCTCCCGGCGCGCTGCAATTCGAAATCGGGGTTCAGACTTTCAATCCCGCCGTGCAGGCGCTTATCAGCCGCCAGCAGGACCACCGCAAAACCGGGGAAAATCTAACCTGGCTGCGCCGGCATACCCACGCCCACCTGCACGCCGATTTGATCGTTGGGCTGCCGGGCGAGGATTTGGCCAGCTTCGCCGCCGGCTTCAACCGGCTCGTGGCGCTCGACCCGCACGAAATCCAGGTCGGCATCCTCAAGCGGTTGCGCGGCGCCCCTATCGACCGGCACACCGCCGCCTTCGATCTGCGCTATAACCCGCATCCCCCTTATAACCTGCTGTGTTCCCGTCTGCTGGATTTCGCAACCCTGCGGCGCTTGGAACGCTTCGCCCGCTATTGGGATTTAATCGGCAACTCCGGGCGGTTCCGTCACACCCGCCCCTTACTGCTGGGGGACGAACCGTTCGAGCGATTCCTGAAATTCAGCGACGGGCTATACGCCGCTACCGGGCAGACGCACCAGATTGCCTTGGAACGCTTGTTCGATGGGCTGTATCGAGGACTGATCGAGGTGTTGGAGGTCGCCGAACCGGCGGCGCGCGAAGCACTTACGGCGGATTATCAAACCAGCGGGGCTAAAGGTTGTCCGGCTTTTCTCCGGGTCGGTCCCGCGCCGCGAGCCGGGCGAGATCCGATGAGACCCGCCAAAACCGCCGCCCGCCAGGCTCGCCACCGGCCGACCAACGCCTGATGTTGCACAGCAACAAATTTTTGTTGCAATGCAAAAACAATTCATCAAGACTGTGGTCCACAGGATAGCGATTCGCTTTGGTGAGGAAACCCAGTTATGACGATTTCAACCCCGGTTCACACGGTCTGCCCGCACTGCAAACGGCCGGTGGCCGCGCGGCCCGAGCAACCTCGCGCCGAGTGCCCGGAACACGGTTCGGTGGTGCCAATGCGCAGCGCCATCGTCAATTGGCTCCCCCCGTCTCCCGCGCGCCTGGAACCGGCGCCGGTTTGACCGGCGGGAGTCACTCCGGCCGCAGGTGGGGAAACAGCAACACGTCGCGAATGGATGGGGCGTCGGCGAACAGCATCACCAGCCGGTCGATGCCGATGCCCTCTCCAGCGGTAGGCGGCAGGCCGTATTCCAACGCCCGAATGTAGTCAGCGTCGTAGTGCATGGCCTCATGATCGCCGGCGGCCTTGGCGTTCGCCTGCTGACGGAACCGTTCCGCCTGATCCTCAGGGTCGTTCAGCTCGGAAAAGCCGTTGGCGATTTCCCGTCCGCCCACAAATAATTCAAACCGGTCGGTAATACTTGGATCGGCCTCGTTGCGGCGGGCCAGCGGCGAAACTTCGGTCGGATACGCGATGATAAAGGTCGGGTCGCGCAACTGGTGTTCGACCGTCTGT
>JAWOHQ010000145.1:0-4948 GCA_046485105.1 Candidatus Competibacteraceae bacterium
ATTGTTCGGCAAACCGACGGAAGAAGTCCAGGGCGCTCGATGGATTGGGCGCGGCCCGCGCCGCCGCGATTCGGCGCCGCGCCGACCCGCGCAATGAGTGCGTCCGGCTGATGGCCGCTGCGTCCGAAGGGGCGACGTTTCAGGCGCGGTTTACCGGGTGGCTGCGGCTGCGGCTGGTGTAGGCGGGCCGGGTGGGTGGCCGCCGCCGCAGCAATGGCCTGCGGCATCGCCCAAATTCCCTATTGTGCGTGGCAATGACTGCCTAATCTGTTTTACGCGGGCTTGATGCACTATAGTCAGTCGCAATACAACGGAAATCCATCAGCCCCCGCCGCCGGAGACGCGCATGGCCGACCGCAAGACCGCCACCCTGATGCTGCGCATCCAGCCGACGATCAAGCAAAAGCTGCGCGAGTTGGCCGCGCGCGAGCATCGTAGCCTGTCGAACATGATCGAGGTGCTGATCCTCGACTACGGCCGGCGGCGGGGGCCGGAGAGCTTGGAAAACCTGCCGGACGGCGGGCGGTTCAAGGGTACAGCCTGACGCTGCGAGGTCATCATGCACGCCGAAGAAAACAGGTGCGGTATCAGCAAGCAGTATTGGCAACCGAGGCAAAACACCTTGGGCGCGCGCAGCGCGGTGTGGCTTGAAGACCCGTGGCGGGCGGATGCCCATGGCGACGATGGGGCGAGGATCGAGCATGGCGTACCGGAAGACACCGGGTAAGGAGATCCGACTTCGATCCACGGCTCCGTACTCGTCCAAGATCATCAAAGCGGGCGCCCTGATCGGCGACGCCAAGACGTTGCTCTCCCACTGGGATGTCACCGCCACGATGGCGGAAAACATGGATCGGGTGCAACGGGAGAACGTGTTCGGCAAAGCGTCCCGCTCCCGGGTCGGGGATATTCTGGCGATCTTCCGGCAGCGTTACCTCACCGAAGAATCCGTCCTCAAGGCGCTGGTGGCGCTCGTTCGCAGCCCGTTCTCGCCCGCCGCTTTGGAGCGGTTGCTGTATTTCCACGCGGCTCGCGCCGACCCGTTGCTGCACGATGCGGTCACCGAAATTCTGGTCCCGATGCACGAACGGGGCGTGGTGGAGATCAACAGGCCAGCGTTCCAGCGCGCTTTGGCCCAGTGGGTGGCGGAAGGCAAGACGGCGGGGCGCTGGTCGGAACCCACCATCACCCGCATCGCGCAAGGGTTGCTCTCGGCGCTGCGCGACTTCGGCGTGCTGCAAGGGGCGGCCCATAAGAAGATCGCGCCCGCCTTCGTGCCCATCGAAGCCTTGGCCTACCTGGCGTTCTACCTGAAGCAGCACCAGCCTTCAGGGGCCAAGCTGATCGAGTTGCCGGACTGGAAGCTGTTTTTCTTACCGGGGGACGGCGTGGAGCGCGGCCTGTTTGAAGCCCATCAGCAGCATTTGTTGGAGTACCACGTGGCCGGCAGCGTCACCCGGCTGACCTTCCCCGCCGCGACCTTGGAAGCGTATGCGCATGTCCTCGCTCAAAGATAGCCTCGCTCCTCTGGAGAGCCACCTGAAGTCGGTCCCGCTGCAGATCGGAGTCTATCAAGACCTCCCGTTTGCGATTTTCCGATATGACCCGACCGATGAATGGGAGCTGCGGCGGGAGATCAAGCTGCTGGCCACGCGCCTGGAGGCGGTCGGCAAAGGGGTTCGCCTCCTCCCGATGTCCGAACTGCTGTGGGCGGCGCTGGAACAGGTTCACGCCAAGGACGATGACGAGGGCTTGGAGGCGGTCATCGCTTTGGAAAAAGAGCGGGGCTACGTGGAAGCCCAACACCAGCTCACGACCTACTTGTCGAGCAGGGTCTGGGCGCCGCTGTGGGATTTGCTCGCCGACCGGCTGGCGACCCTCAACCCGGAAAACGCGGTCGTCTTCCTGACGCGGGTGGCGGCCATGTCGCCGGGAATTTTCCACATGTCGATGCTGCTGGACAAAATGCACGGCAAAACCAAAGTACCCACCATCCTGTTCTATCCCGGCTCCATCGAAGGGACGACCGGGTTGCGGTTCATGGACCTGAAAGACCGGGATGCCCTGGGCAACTATCGGGTCAAAATTTACGGCTGAGGCCAGGGAACCCTATATGAAGACCATCGGCGAACTGCTGACCCGCGACCTCAGCCGCAAGATCGAGGAGATCATCCAGGTCGATCAGGCGGACGAGCAGTCCGTCCATGCGGAAATTACCGAGTACGTCAGCACCGACAGTATTCGCGAGCAGTACCACCATCTGCTCAAGGCCATCGCTGAGGCGCTCACCGATTTTCACGAGAGCGTGGGGGTGTGGGTATCGGGATTTTTCGGGTGCGGCAAGAGTTCGTTCGCCAAGAACCTCGGCTACGCCCTGCAAAACCGCACGGTCCTCGGTCGCCCGTTTGCCGAGCTGTTCAAGCAACAACTGGGCGATCCACGCATCAGCGCGTTGCTCGACCTCATCAACGCCCAAATCCCGACCGAGGTCATCCTGTTTGAAGTGGCGAAAGAGGCGGACACCCGCAAGGTCACCCAACGCATTGCCGAGTTGATGTACACGGTCCTGTTGCGCGAGCTGGGGTACTCGGAAGATTTCGACATCGCCGAACTGGAAATCGAACTCGAAGCCGAAGGCAAACTGCCGGAGTTCATCGCCACCTGCCAGGAGGAATTGCAGAAGGACTGGGAAACCGTCCGGGCGGGGGCGCAAAAGCTGTCCCGCGCCAGCGCTATTCTGCATCAGCTCGACCCGAAGACTTACCCCGCTGCCGATTCGTGGGCGCATGCCCAACGCCATCGGGATGCGTCCATCTCGGTGAGCAAGGTCGTGGAGCGGACCTTCGAGCTTTGGGGGCGACGGCGGCCGGGCAAGGCGCTGGTGTTTATCATCGACGAAGTGGGCCAGCACGTGGCCCGCAGCGGCGACAAGATCGAAGACTTGCGGGCGACCATCGAAGAGTTCGGCAAGGTTGGGAAAAACTTGCTGAAGGCCCGCAAGATCCCCGCGCCCTGCTGGATCGTGGTCACCTCGCAGGAGAAGCTCGATGAAGTGGTCGCCGCCATCGACTCCAAGCGGGTCGAACTGGCCAAGCTGCAAGATCGCTTCCGCTACCGGGTGGACCTCGCCCCGTCCGATATTCGGGAAGTCGCCACCAAGCGCGTTCTGGCGAAGAAGGTCGAGGCGGAACCACCCTTGAAGAAGCTCTTCGCCGAGAATCAGGGGCAGTTGAACGCCGCGCTGCGGCTGGAACGAACCACCCGCCGCACCGATCTCAACGAAGCGGATTTCGTTCATTTCTACCCCTATCCCCCGCACTACATCGATCTCTGCATCGGGATCATGTCGGGGATTCGACTTCAGCCCGGCGCCCCACGGCATTACGGCGGCAGCAACCGCACGATCATCAAGCAGGCCTACGAGATGCTGGTGTCGGAGCGCACGGCGTTGGCCCAAAAGCCCATCGGGGCGTTGGTGACGTTGGACAAAGTCTTCGAGTTGGTCGAAGGCAATCTCTCGAACGAGAAACGCACCGACATTTACCAGATCGCCGAGCGGTTCAAGAACGATCCCGCTGATGGCGGCTGGGCCTTGCGAGTCGCCAAGGCCATCTGTCTGCTGGAATTCATTCGGGATTTGCCCCGCACCGAAGCGAACCTCGCCGCCGTGCTGGTGGATGAAGTCGGCAAGGCCCCGCCGCTCAGTGAAGTCCAGGCGGCGGTGCAGCGCTTGCAGACCGCTCAGTTTATTCGCAACACCGAAGGTGGCTGGAAGCTCCAGACCGCCCAGGAAAAGAATTGGGAAACCGAACGGCGGGGTTATCTGGAGCCCAAACCCCGCGAGCGCAACGAACTGGCGCGCACGGCCCTGCAGCACATCTTTGATGAGCCCGCGTTCAAAACCTTTCGCTACCAGAACCGTTCGTTCCGCATCGGCATCAACGTCGATGGCGCGAACCTGGGCGATGACGGGGAACTGCCGCTGACCCTGGGCGTCGCCGAGGATGCCGACGAACTCACCCAACGCCTTGAAGAAATCCGCACCGAGAGCCAGCAGCACGCCCACCAGCACGATCTCTACTGGTTGTTCTGCCTGACGCCCGAAATCGATGAACTGATCGCGCAACTCCACGCTTCCCGCCGGATGGTGGACAAGTACAACCAACTGAGCGCGCAGCAGAAGATCAGCTCCGATGAGGCCACCTGCCTACAGGACGAGAAAACCGCGAAGAACGGCTACGAAACCCGGCTCCGGGACAAGTTGACCGAGGCGATGGAGCGGGGTGCCGGCCTGTTCCGGGGCGTGCAAAAGGACGCATCCGCGTTGGGTAAGGGATTGAGCGAAATCCTCAAGAAGCTCTTTGGGCAGATCGTGCCCGACCTGTACCCCAAGCTGCACATGGGTTATCGCCCGCTCAAGGGGGACGAGGCCGAACACCTCCTCAAGGCCGTCGATCTCAAGGTCTTGCCGAAGGTCTTCTACGAGAGTGATGAGGGCCTGGCGCTGGTGGTCAAAGACGGGGCCAAGCTCGTCATCAACGCCCACGCCGAGGTGGCCAGGGAAGTGCTGGACTACCTCAAGAGCGAGCACAGTTACGGCAATAAAGACAGCCGCATGGGCAAGGCGCTGGAGAAACGCTTCGGGGGCACGCCCTACGGCTGGGAGCGCGATATGCTGCGGCTGATCCTCGCCACCCTGTTCCGGGCCGGCGAGATCGAAGTGACCCATCAAGGCAATCGTTACCACAATTATCAAGATCCGGCCTCGCGCACCCCCTTCACCAATAACCCGGCCTTCCGGTCGTCATTGTTCTCGCCCCGGCAGTCGGTGGGCCTCAAGACGCTCACCCAGGCGGTGCGGCAGCTCGAAAACCTGATCGGGGAAGAAGTGGATGTTGAAGAAGGCGCGATCGCCACGGCCTTCAAAAAGGTGGCTGAGGAAGAACTG
>JAWOHQ010000188.1:0-6862 GCA_046485105.1 Candidatus Competibacteraceae bacterium
GAAGCGGGCTTGCGGATAGCGGTCCCGCAGCGCGGCGATGAGTCCGGCGCCCAGCAGGTCGCCCGACAGTTCGCCGGCGATCATGGCGATATGCATGACCGACGCAGATCTAGCGCACGATCCCGTTGCGGGAAGGCGCCGCCAGAAAATCGGCGAGAATTTGCAGTCGGGGGTATTCCACCGTCATCTCCCGGACCTTGTCGATCGCCTCTTCCAAGCGCAGATTGGCGCGGTAGATCGCCTTGTAAGCCCGACGGATCGCCTGAATCTCCTCATCGGCGAATCCCCGGCGACGCAACCCCTCGGCATTGATGCCATACGGCTCGGCGCGGTAGCCAGCGACGGTCACGTAGGGAGGCACGTCGCGATGGACCCCGCAGGCAAACCCACAGAAGCTGTGCATGCCCAGGCGGGTGAACTGATAGACCAGGGCAAAACCGCCCAGCACCACGTCATCCTCAATATGGACATGTCCGGCCAGCGACGCCCCGTTGGCGAAGATGGTGCGGTTGCCAACCAGGCAATCGTGGGCGATATGGACATAGGCCATGATCCAGTTGTCGTCGCCCAACTGAGTCACTCCGGCATCCTGCACGGTACCGCGATTGATGGTGACGAACTCCCGAATGGTATTGCGATCGCCGATCTCCAACCGGGTCGGCTCGCCGCCGTACTTCTTATCCTGGGGGGCTTCGCCCAGCGAGGTGAACTGATAGATGCGGTTGTCGCGGCCGATTCGGGTCGGCCCCTGGACGACCGCGTGCGGGCCGACCCAAGTGCCCGCGTCGATCTCCACCTCGGGGCCGATGATCGAAAAGGGGCCGACCGTCACATCCGCCGCCAACCGGGCCGATGGGTCCACCACGGCGCGCGGATCGATCACCGGTCGATGTCCCGTCGGGCACACATCAACTCGGCGGTCGCCACCAGTTGACCGTCCACCTTCGCCTCGCCAAAAAACTTACCGATGCCTCGTTTGATGCGGTCCAGGCGCACTTCCAGAATCAACTGATCGCCCGGTTCGACCGGCCGCTTGAAACGGGCGTTATCGATGCCCACCAGGTAGTACATGGAACGATGGTCGGGCCGTTCGCCTTCGCTCTTGAATGCGAGAATTCCGGTTGCTTGGGCCAGCGCCTCCAGAATGAGCACCCCAGGCATGATGGATCGCTGTGGGAAGTGCCCCGGAAAAAGGGTTCATTGTAACTGACATTCTTGAGGCCCGTCAGCGATTGTCCTGGTTCGAACGCCAGGACCCGGTCGACGAGCAAAAATGGGTAGCGGTGCGGCAGATACTCCAAAATCTCCTGAACATCCATCGGTTCCAAAACCTTACCCTCTCAAGTGGCGCCATCGCGGCCGATTTTTTTTTCCAGGGCCGCCAAGCGCCGGAACATCTCGTCCAGCCGGCGCAGGCGCGCGCTGATCTTATTCCAGAGCCGGTTTGGCTCCACCGCCAGCCCCGAGGAATACACGCCGGGCTCGGTGATGGATTGGGTCACCAGCGACATGCCGGTAATATGCACGCGATCGGCGATTTCCAGATGACCGGCGATGCCGACTCCACCGCCTAACAGGCAATGCTGGCCGATCCGGGCGCTGCCGGCGATGCCGACGCAGCCGGCTAGGGCGCTGTGGGCGCCGATCCGCACGTTGTGCGCGATCTGCACCAGGTTGTCCAGCTTGACCCCCTCTTCGATCACGGTATCTTCCAGAGCGCCGCGGTCGATGGTGGTATTGGCGCCGATTTCCACGTCGTCGCCGACCAGGACGCCGCCGAGTTGCGGAACCTTGAGCCAGCGTCCGCCGCGCTCCAGGGCCAGACCGAATCCGTCGCTGCCGATCACCGCCCCTGGATGGACCAGTACCCGGCGCCCGAGCCGCACCCGGTGACACACGGTCACGCGTGCCACCAATCGGGTTTCGGCGCCGATGAGGGCCTGTTCGCCAATGACGCAACCGGGTCCGATGAACGCGCCAGACGCAATGACCGCACCCGCCTCCACCGTGCAATGGGGACCGATCCAGGCATCGGCGGCGATCTGGGCGGTGGGACTGACCCAGGCCGTGGGATGGATGCCCCCGTGCGCCGCAATGATCGGCGGCTCGAACAGACTCGCGGCTCGGGCGTAGGCGACGTGCGGGTTGGCGGCCACCACCGCCGGAATCGGACACCCCTCGGCGTCTTTCGGCGACAGGATCACGGCGGCCGCGCGGGTGACCGACAGAAACCGGCGATAACGAGGGTTAATGAGAAAACTGAGTTGTCCGGACTCCGCGCTCGGTAACGGCGCCACCCCGGTGATGACCGTTGCGGCGTCGCCTCCTCGCAGGCTGGCGCCCGCCGTCGCGGCGACCTCGCCCAGCGTGATCATTGCGGTTACCGGGAGGTCGTCAGACGCCTGAGCACCTTGTCGGTGACATCCACGCGCGAACTGGCGTACAGGGTCGCGCCGTCGTTGACCACCAGATCGAAGCCCTCTTCCCTGGCGACGCTATTGATGACGTCCAGCACCTGTTTTTGGAACCGTCCGAGTTCCTCGTTGCGGCGCAGGTTGAAATCTTCCCGGAATTCATCGCTGGTCCGCTTCAATTCCCGGGCCTGGTTGCGGATATCGCTTTCCAGGCTCCGACGTTGGCTGTCGCCCATCACCGCGCCATCCTTGGCTAGGCGTTCTTCCAGTCGGCGCAAGGAATTTTGTGCTTCGACCAACCCGCGCTGCCGAGGCGCGAACTCCTGTTCGAGCCGCTTGCTAGCCGCGTCGGCCTGCGGTGCGCTATTAAGAATCTTGGCGATGCTGACGAAGCCGATTTTCATGTCGGTCGCCTGCGCGTGTGCCAGTGAAAGCGGCAAGGCCAGAACCAGTGCAACGAACAACTTACGCATGAGTTTCACCCAAAACCTCCACGGAGAATCACCTAAAAACCAGCCTCAGGATACGGAGTTCCCTTAAAAGGGCACTCCAAAGGAAAACTGGAAGAATTGCGTTTCATCGCCGGATTGATCGTTAAGCGGGGCGGCGAGGCTCAACACGATAGGACCGAGCGGCGACAGCCATAGTCCGGAAACCCCGATGGAGTAACGCAATTCGCCAAAGTCGAAATCATCCACATCCGCAAACACATTGCCCACATCAAAAAAGGTCGCTATACGAATATTTTCGGATTTTTCCATGAACGGCACCGGCAGGATCAACTGGGCGGTGGCGGTGGTTCTGAACGCGCCGCCACTGGGCTCATCATTACTGTAGCGGGGTCCGAGGGTGTTG
Organism: Candidatus Competibacteraceae bacterium; assembly: GCA_046485105.1. GTDB lineage: Bacteria > Pseudomonadota > Gammaproteobacteria > Competibacterales > Competibacteraceae > REEE01. Next base: position 3,270 of record JAWOHQ010000188.1, read on the forward strand.
GCCCGGTATCCGCGTACCGAACGTAAGCCGCCGGCGTAAAAATTCTCAAAAAACGGCAGATCGTCGGTGTCGCCGTACCCGTCACCATAGCCGACGTCGCCACCTACCGACCCGGTCAACCAGCGATTCAGCGGGAAATAGGTCGTGTTCCGGTAGCTCAGTTTGTAAAATTCCGCGTCGCTGCCGGGGATGGCGAGCTCTGCGGAAACCTGATTCAGGCCGCCGCTGGTCGGGAAAAAGGCCCGGTTACGGCTATCGCGCGCCCAGCTCGCCTCCAGCTTGAACTGGTCGAAGGTGTCCCCGTTGCGCTCGATCTCATCGAGGATCTCGATAGGGGTGTTACCGGTCGTATCGATCCAGATGTGTTCGAAGCCGGGGGTCAACCGTAACGTGTCGAACTCATTCAACGGAAACCCATAAATGACTTGGGCGCCGTAACTGTTCAGGATAAAATCGGCGGTGTTGGCCTCGGCGCTGTCGATCTCGCGAAAAAAGACCCGGAACCCCCGGCTGACCCCGTCGATGGTGTGGTAGGGGTTATTATAGAAAATACTGTAATTCTGGCCGATACCACTGTTGTTGAGGATCACGTTGAACTGGTTGCCGGTCCCGAGAAAATTATTCTGGGTCAGGCTGGCGTTCAACAGAATACCGGATTCCTGACCGTAGCCGACGCCGAACATCACGCTGCCCGAGGGTCGCTCGATCACGGTGAAGTTGGCGTCCACCTGGTCGCTGGCGCCGGGCACGGCCGGCGTTTCGACATTGACGCTTTCCAGGTAATCCAGACGCTGCAAGCGGACCTTGGAACGTTCAATGTCCTTGGTCGAGAACCATCCCCCTTCCGACTGGCGCATCTCTCGGCGCAGCACTTCGTCCTGGGTTTTGGTGTTGCCCTGAAAATTGATGCGCCGCACGTAAACCCGGCGACCGGGGTCCACCACGAACGTCAAGTCCACCCGGTTGTTCGCCTCATCCACCTGCGGCACGGTATTGATGTTGGCGAAGGCGTAACCCTCTTCGCCCAAACGCTCGCCCAGCGCTTGGGCCACCTCGGTCAGACGGGCGCGGGAGAAGGTATCGCCGGACTCGACGGTGATCAACGGTCGCAATTCGGCCTCCGGGACCACGCCGAAATCCCCGGTCAACTGAATATCACCCAAGATGAAGGGTTCGCCCTCGACGATGTTGAGGGTGATGTAGACATCCCGCTTGTCCGGGGTGATGGATACCTGGGTGGACTCGACATTGAACTGCAGAAAACCCCGATCCAGATAGAACGAGCGCAGGGTTTCGATATCCGCCGCCAGTTTCTGCTTGGAGTACTGGTCGTCCTTGGTGAAGAAGGAAAACCAGCCCGTGGTGGACGATTGCAGCTGACGCAGCAGCTCTCGGTCGGAGAACGCCTGATTGCCGACGATATTGATTCGGCTGATGCTGGCCACCGCGCCTTCGGAAATATCGAGCGTGATCGCGACCCGGTTGCGCTCCAGCGGACGCACCTGGGTATCGATCTGCACGGCGTACCGCCCACGGCTGAAATACTGTTGCAACAGTTCCTGCTCGACCCGGTCGAGCAAAGCCCGATCGAAAACCCGACCCTCCGCCAGACCGACTTCGGTTAAGACTTTCTTGAGATCGTCGGTGCTGATATCCCGGTTGCCGGTGATGGTGATCTCGGAGATGGCCGGTCGCTCGACCACGGTGACCACCAGCACGTCGCCCTTGCGCTCCAGATGGACATCGGTAAAGAAACCGGTCCTGAACAGCGCGCGGACGATTTCCGGATAATCCCGCTCCGAGACCGAGGATCCCACTTGCACGGGAAGGTAATTGAACACGGTGCCGGCGGAGATGCGTTGCAGGCCATCGACCTGGATGTCTCGCACCACAAACCCGGCGGCGCCCGCCCCGGAAACAATGACCAGCAGGCCCAGCAAAACCAACAAACGGCGAGGCAATTTCATAGACGCATGGTTACCACGGATCAGGGGGCGAACCCTATCCTAGAAGACGGTTGAAATCATTGAACAAGGCTAGGCCCATCAACAGCAGCAGCACGACGATCCCGACCTGTTGCCCCAGGTTTTGCACCGCATCCGACAATGGACTGCCCTTGACCAGTTCGATCAGGTAGTACAACAAATGGCCGCCGTCCAGCACCGGCACCGGCAACAGATTCAATACGCCCAGGCTAATGCTGACCAGCGCCAGCAGCGACAGAAAAGCGATCGTTCCCGCGCTGGCCGCCTGACCGGCGAAATGCGCGATGGTCAGCGGTCCGCTCAGATTATCCAGCGACGCCTTGCCGACCAGCATTCGGCCCAACATTCGCAGAGTCAACAGCGACATGTCCCAGGTTTTGCCGAGCGCCGCCCCGACCGCTTCCAGCGGACCGTAACGTACCACAACCCGCAAACTTTCGGCGAGAGCCTCGGGAACCTCGGGGATGGCGCCGATGAAGCCGACCGCTTCGCCTCGTCCGTCCGTCCGGGCGTCCGGCGTCAGTTCCAGCACCTGCTCCAGACCGTTGCGTTCGATCCATACTCGCAACGCCTGGTCCGGATGCCGCTGGATGAACGCGCGCCACTGCTCCCAATCTGTGACCGGTTCTCCAGCGATCCGCACGACGCGGTCTCCCGGTTGCAGACCGGCCCGCTCCGCCGCGCCGTCCCGCACGACCTGACCGATCACCGCCGGTAAGGCCGGCCGCCAGGGCGTCAACCCCACCTGGTCCAGAACCTGGACCATTTCCTTCAGGTTCGGCGCGTCGCGGGCATCCAGAAGCCGAACGCGCGTCCGGCCTTCGTCATCCCGCACCTCAACCTCGATGAGCGCCCCGGCCATGACCCGATCCACCAGTTCCAGCATTGCCGCGTTCAGGGTCGGCGTCGATTTACCGTCGATTGCGACGATCGAGTCGCCCTTGCGGAAGCCGCCCGCTTCGGCCAGCGACCCCGATCGCGGCTCGTCCAGCACCGGCTTGACGCCAGGAACGCCCACCACGAACATCAGAGCGTAGACCAGGATGGCGAACAGGAAGTTGAACGCCGGTCCGGCCAGCACGATGGCGATCCGCGAGCCGACCGGCTGGCGGTTGAACGCTTGAGGCGCATCGGTGGCCGATACGTCGCCTTCGCGTTCGTCCAGCATTTTGACGTAGCCGCCCAACGGCAGGGCGGCGACCACGTACTCCACGCCGTCCCGGCCGCGCCGCAGCCACAACGGTCGCCCGAAACCGACCGAGAATCGCAGCACCTTGACGCCCAACCGGCGGGCCACCCAAAAATGGCCAAACTCATGAACGGTGATCAGTACGCCCAGAGTCACGATCAAGGCCAACAATGAAATCAGCGAATCGCCCATATCTCAACCCTCCACCGCGCGCGCGGCGACCTGTTCGCCCGCCACGGCCCGCGCTCGGGCATCATCATCAAGAATGACCGCCAAGGTTTCAGCCGCGCGCCCGGAGACTCGTTCCAGAGTCTGCTCGACCACGGCGGCGATGGGGGTAAAACGAATCCGCTGCTCCAGAAAAGCTTGCACGGCGACCTCGTTGCCGGCGTTGAGGATGGGTGGGGCGGTCCCGCCCG
>JAWOHQ010000234.1:0-3710 GCA_046485105.1 Candidatus Competibacteraceae bacterium
AAACCTTGCTTGGATGATGCTATTCCCTTGTTACTTGTTAAGGAGCCTCGAAATGATGCATGAATTTAAGAAAACTGGTGTCGCCGCGGCAGTGGCCGGCGCCTTGTTGGCGGTTTCGGGGGGGGCTCAGGCCATAACCCCCTTCAGTCAGAATGAAGTCATTTTGTCCGCGCCCGATGATGTGATGCTGGTTCCGCATGTGATCTGCGACCGAAACGCGGCGGGCGGACAAGTCAATACCTTGGTGGGCATCAAGACCATCTTCCCCAATCGGCCCGGTCTCACGCGCCTGGGGGATTTCCGCCCGGAACGGCATACCGCCAAACCCACCTCTGGCGCCTTTACGGGCAGGCTGCACTGGCGGTTTTACAATACCCGTAGCGTCCACATCATTGATGGCGTGATCGACGTTACCGACAACGACTTCGTGCGGTTCGACTGGTGTAACGTGGCCAGCAAGTTGTCTTCGCTGAACGGCCAGCCGGGTTACCTGTTGTTTCATGCCGATTCCCTGAGGTTGAACACTGCCAGGAACATCTGGCTTGGCGAGGGAACCACTGACGCCAATAGGGAGACCTATCGGGAGTGTGCGGGGGAGCCAGACGGTTGCTCGAAGGCGACCTGGGAATCCATCCGCGCTGGTGGGGCCGTGTTTGACACGAGCGCCCTGACAGCTAGGGGAACGGCTGGAAATCTGGGCTTCGAGCGGCGGATTTGGCTGTATGGCAGCTCCTACCTCATTCAGGGCAACTGGGAATCGCAGGGCTTTATCCCAATCATAACGGCCCCGGTCTGGGATACGGTGGTTCGCAACGGTTATCCGGCCATCGAGCGGTTGGTCCGGGGGGTGAGTTTCACCAATAACGGCTCGGCTCAACTGTACCAGAACATTATCATGCGGTACTTCCTGGACCCGGCCTTGTCCAGAGCCAATAGTATGGTGTTCTGGTTTAACACCAACGCAGCCAGGCAGGTGCCGATCGAAACGTTCGATAGCGAACAGGTTTACCAGTTCTCCTTCACCACCAACCTGCCCGATGAATTGAATATCATTACGAGCACTCCGGACAGGCCCGCTTTCCCTGGCATGATCCATGAGTCGACCGAGAAGTTGGGGCCGAACTCGCCGGTGTCCAATCCGTTGGTCGTCAACACGGGTTTGGTGCATTTCTATATTCCGCAGGTGAAGAGCACGGTGTCATGGGCTTCCTCGGGGATCTCCTTTAACCTGTTGGCTTTGGGTGCGGGGGGTAACGCCGCGCAGGTTCAGACGGAGATGTCCACCGCCGCCGGTGATCTGGTAGGTCCTTTCTAAGCGGTGGTCCACAACCGCTCCGCGTAATGCGGTAAAAAAACGGCACCCTCTGGGTGCCGTTTCTTTGTTGATCCCCTCTGAATCCATTGTCTGAAAATGCTCGTGATGGTTCCATGAAAAAGAGCTTGACCTATTTGTTGAGTCCTGCATTGGCGGCCTTGATCTGTTGGCCCATCATTCCTGTCCATGCGGTGGAATGGCCTTTTTTTATGCAGGCTTTGCCGGTTGAGGGCAGGGTGTTCGATGTCGTGGCCGATGATGTCAATGACAGTGGCCACCTGGACTTGGTGGTGACGCTGCGCGATCAGGAAACCGCGCTGGTGGTCTATCAAAAGAAACCCCGCCAATTCGAGGCAGGTCCTGCGGCCAAGGTGATCGGCTTTCACGCGAATCGGCTCAGTGTGTTGCCCGAACCTCCTCATCGGTATTTGCTGAGCGCCGAGGGGGAAGGCCTGTTGAAAGTTCTGGGTCCAGATGCAGAAGGCGGACTCAAGGAAATCTCGCGCTATCCACAATCCCCCGCCTTTGCCGCAACGGCCTTTCGCTGGCCGAATTGGGAACTCTCGTTGGCGGTCTCGCCGTATGCGGGCGCGGCCATGCATCTGGTGCGGAATTTTCAGGTCGAAACCGGCGAAGCGGAAGTCGCGTATTCCGGGGGAGTGGAAAACCATACCGTGCCGGGCGAAGTCACCGTGGCCGATCTGGATGGCGATGGGGTGGATGACCTCCTGTATACCACTCGGCGCACCAATACCCTCTGGCGCATCAGTTATCCCAAAGGCGAGGAAAATCTGGCGCCGGTCAAGGTCTGGACCGCCCCAGCCGGAAACCCACGTCATGTCGCGGTCGCCGATCTCAACGGCAACGGCGCGCTGGATATCGTGGTCCCGCTGGAGCGCAAGATGGGGGTGCTGCTCAATAACGGCAAGGGGGAGTTTTCTCCGGGCCCGGAGTTGCCATTCCCGACCCAATTCTGGGGTCCGGCGAATGTCGCGATCCATTCCGAACGCGATGGAGCCTCTTTGGTAATAGGGCGCAGCGAAAAGTCGTTGGTGTTTGTGCGCGTTGAGAAGAACGCCACCCTGCGCAGCGAGGCGGTCGAGTTGCCACTGGACGCGCCGTCCGGTCAGGCGCTCTTGTTGCGCGACATGGACGGAGATGGTGATACAGACCTGGTGATCAATACTTCGTCTGCATCCAATTCCTTGCGAATCCTCTATGGTCCGTTGTGGGAGAATCTGAGGAAATGGAAGCAACAACAGGAACAGATGCAGTCTCAGGCACGGTCGCGGGAAGAAACGGAATGAAATGCGTGGATGCTGGGCATGGGCGCCATCAAGGCCGTCGATGGCTTTCCCGGACCGGAGCAATGATTCTAACGCTCTGTGGAATGATGGGCGTCCAACCGGGGTGGACGCAGGCGACCTCCGAACCATCCGCCGATTCGCCAGCAATTCCTGCATCCGGGACCCAGAAACTGGAACAGGATGAGAGGGTGCTGGCCAGGGTTGGAGAACGGAAACTGACGGTTGGGGATTTCCGGCAGTTCGTCATGACTGCCGGATTGGGCGATCTGACCCGGACTCAGCAGGGACAGATTCGGTTGCTGCGGTTGCTGATTGAGGAATTACTGCTCGACCAGGCGCTGGAATTGGAAGGTTTCCTCGAAGCGGGCGCCACGGATCGCGAAACCCGAGTGAACGCCATGTCCCGCTTGCGGGAGCGGCACTTTCCGTTGCCGCCCCCGCCGGACGAGGCGGCGGTGCGCGCGTATTACGACGCCAACCGCGAACAATTCGGTATTCCGGAACTGGTCCGGATCGTCCAAATCCAGTTCCGTGCCGATCAGGATCAACCGGCGAGTCCCTCCGCGCGGGAACGGGCCGAACAAGCCCTCCAGCGCATTGAGGACGGCGAAGATTTTCGCAAAATCGCCGCGGAGTTAACCGAGAATCCCCGAGCGCGGGAACTGGGTCCGGATCGCGGTTTTCTGCCGCGCAACGCCGAACCCTGGTTAAGGGAGGCCTTGCAGGATCTGACTCCAGGGCAACGCACCGGGATCGTTCGGTCCCCCGCGGGCTACGAAATCCTGTTGGTCACGGACTGGCGAGCACCGATCATCGCGGATTTCGAGATCGTGCGGACGGCGGTGGCTGAGCGAATCCGGCAGTCTGCTCAACAGCAGGCGCGCGAGGCTTATGTGAAGAAGATTGCCCAGAAAATTGGGGTGGAAATAACCTGGCAGGGGATGGAAGATGCGAATCCAGTGGCGCACTAAGACGCGGGGTCCAGGGCTTGGACTGGTGGGAGTTCTTCTGACGCTGATGATGGGCGGCGCGCTGGCGGACGCAGCCCTGGAGCAACGGGTCCGTGAATATTGGGAAGCGCGTCAGAT
>JAWOHQ010000262.1:0-4723 GCA_046485105.1 Candidatus Competibacteraceae bacterium
CCCTGGCCGCCGCGGCCGTGACAGCCGGCGCAGTTGTCGCCGAACAGGCCCCGGCCGACGGAACGCACGAACTCCATCATCCGGGGATCGGCGGCGATCTGTTCGTAATCGGCCTGTTGGACCTGAGCGAGCATCTCCCGGCGTCGCGGGTCGTTGGCGGCCCGGTTCATTTCTTCCACCAACAGATACCGGGTGTTCCAGCGGTCCGTTCGTTCCTCCTCCGCGCCGGTCGCCCGGTCAGTCACCGTATAAGTCACCGTACCGAAGCCCTTGATCCAGGTATCGCCGACCGGCCAGGAGGGATAGACGAACCAGTACAGAATCGTGAATACCGCGGTGCCGTAGAAACACCACAGCCACCAGCGAGGCAGTGGATTGTTGTACTCCTGGAGATCGCCGTCCCAGGCGTGACCGGTGGTCTGGACCGCGTCGGTTCTTGGTTGTGGATTTTGGGTCTTGTCAATCATGGTCCGTCACCTTGCGGGATGGGGAACGGTTTCCGGCCGACGCGGCATCGGCGGCCGGGGATTCGTCGTCGTCGAGCGGGATGTATTTATAGGATTCCAGCCGCTGGCCGCGCTGCTTGCCGGTGCATACATAAAGCAGGATGCCGCAGAAGACGCTGAAAAACAGCACGAGAGCCAACGGCTTGGAGTTTTCCATGTGGGTGAACCACAATAACCAGTCGAACATGGAGCGGGACTCCCCCCGGTCCGGCGGACCGGGCATCGGATGATCAACGGAACCGGCCGAAATGGCCTTCTTCGTACTGGGTGAAATCCACCAGGGTTCCGAGCATCTGCAAGTAGGCGACCAGCGCCTCCATTTCAGTGACCCGATCGGGAAGGCCGTCGAAGTTGTGGTCACGGGCCTGCTTGAGCAGACTTTCCCGGGCCTGATTGATATCGAACTGGTCGGCCATGGCCTGGCCGAATCGGGCGACATTGGCGTCGTACTCTTCCTGGGTCAGGGAATAGGGAACTCCCACCAGACGCAGCGCCCGCATCCGGGCCTCCATGTCCGAGTAGTCTAAATCCCGCTCCAGCAACCAGGGATAATTGGGCATGATGGACTGCGGCACCACCGACCGCGGCGCCACCATGTGCTGGACGTGCCACTGGTTGGAGTACTTGCCGCCTACCCGCGCCAGATCCGGGCCGGTGCGCTTGGAACCCCACTGGAACGGATGGTCGTACTGCGATTCGGCCGCCAGCGAGTAGTGGCCGTAGCGCAGCCATTCATCGCGGAACGGGCGGATTTGCTGGGAATGGCAGGCGTAGCACCCTTCCCGGACGTAGATGTCCCGGCCGCGCTGCTCCAGCGGGGTGTAGGGCCGCGCGCCCTCCACCTTCTCCACCGTTTCACTGATGTAGAACAGCGGGACGATTTCCACCAGGCCGCCGATGCTGATCACGACCAGGATCAGCACGATCATCAGGCCGGAATTAGTTTCAATCTGTTCGTGTCGCATTATTGTCGTTCTCCAGAACACCGTCCGTTCAGGCCCTGGCCAGCTTGGCCGCCAGCTTGGCCTCCAGGGCCGCCTGCTCGCGTCGCGCCGAGCGCACGGTCATCACGAAGTTGTACACCATGACCAGCACCCCAGCGACGAACAAAGCTCCGCCCAGCGCGCGCCAGATGTAGGGGGTATGCATGAACTCGACGGTCTCGATAAAGGTGTAGGCCAGGTTGCCGTAGTCGTCGAAGCTGCGCAGCATCAGACCCTGGCCGATGCCGGCCACCCACATTGAGGTGATGTACAGGACGATGCCGATGGTGGCGAGCCAGAAATGGACGTAGATCAAGGTCTGGCTGTGCATCCGAGTGTCCCACAACCGGGGAATCAGATGATAGAAGGACCCGAAGCTGACCAACGCCACCCAGCCCAGCGCACCGGAATGCACGTGGCCGACGGTCCAGTCGGTGTAATGCGACAGGGCGTTGACGCTCTTGAGGGACATCAGCGGCCCCTCGAAGGTCGACATGCCATAGAACGATAGCGAGGTGATCAGGAACAGCATGATCGGATCGGAGCGCAGTTTGTCCCAGGCCCCCGACAGGGTCATGATGCCGTTGATCATGCCGCCCCAGGAGGGCATCAGCAGCAGGATCGAGAACGCCGCAGCCAGGGTCGAGACCCAGTCGGGCAGCGAGGTCCAGTGCAAGTGATGGCCGCCGGCCCACATGTACAGGAAAATCAGCGCCCAGAAGTGGATGATCGACAGTCGGTAGGAGTAGATCGGGCGGCCCGCCTGCTTGGGCACGAAGTAATACATCATGCCGAGGAAAGCGGCGGTCAGGAAGAAGCCGACCGCGTTGTGGCCGTACCACCACTGGACCATCGCGTCCTGCACCCCGGAGAACAGGCTGTAGGAATGGGTCAGGCTGACCGGGACCACCAGGTTGTTGAAGATGTGCAACAGGGCGACCGCCAGGATGTAGGCCAGGAAGAACCAGTTGGCCACGTAGATGTGCGGCTGGCTGCGGCGGCGCAAGGTTTCCACGTACACCGCGAAGTAAGAGACCCACACCAAGGTGATGGCGATATCCAGCGGCCAGGCGAATTCGGCGTATTCCCGGCCCTGGGTGATGCCGGCCATGTAACTGAGCGCGCCCAGCGCCACGCCGCCAGTCCAACCCCAGAAGGTAAACTCGGCCAGCCACGGGAACGCCAGCCGCGTCTGGCAGGTGCGCTGCACGATGTAGTAGGAGGTGGCGAACAGAGCGCTGCCGCCGAAACCGAAGATCACCAGCGTCGTATGAACCGGACGCAGACGCCCGAAGGTCAGAGCGGGATTGTCGAGATTGAGCGCCGGCCAAGCCAGTTCGCTGGCGATGTAGACGCCGACCATCATGCCGATCACCGCCCACACCATGGCCATGATCGTAAATTTGCGGACGATATCGTAGTTGTACTGTTCGGCCGGCAACGCTGAGCTTTGGGCCATATCCAACTCTCCTGGCAGAGCCTTCGCTTCTGGATTTTTCGATGGTTTCCCGACAGTTTGGATCGGGGTGGAAAGACCTGTCGGGGGCCTTGGAAACTGCCGTAATTCTACTAATATTCGCGGGGTTTGCTCAATCAGTATTCGCTAATATGGCGAAAAAAATAGCGGCTCGCCGACGCGGTCGGCGAGTGACTCGGGTGAACCTCAGGACAGCCAGAGCCGGAAGATCGCCAGCAGGCGCGGGAAATAGTGATCGAGCATCAATGCGGCGAACAGACCGAACAGATAGACGATGGAAAAGCCGAAGGTGGGCATGGCAAGGCGGTTGTCGGCCGTGGCGAACAGGCGCACGGCATAGCTGATGAAGCGAAGCCCCAGGGCCACGGCGCCGATCAAATAGATCCAGCCGCTCATCCCGGTCAGAAACGGCAACAACGTCACCAGAAACAGCAGAATGGTGTACAGCAGGATATGCAGCCGGGTGAAGGCGACCCCGTGGGTCACCGGCAACATGGGAATATCGGCGTCGGCGTAGTCGTTGCGACGATGGATGGCCAGCGCCCAGAAATGCGGCGGCGTCCAGATGAAGATGATCAGAAACAGCAACAGCGCGCCGGGATCCACTTGGCCGGTGACCGCCGTCCAGCCCAGCAGCGGCGGCGCCGCGCCGGCCGCCCCGCCGATTACGATGTTCTGCGGCGTCGCTCGCTTGAGATACAAGGTGTAGATAATCGCGTAACCGATCAACGAGGCAAAGGTCAGGGCGGCGGTCAACGGATTGGTGAAGATCAGCAGCAGCGCCAGACCCAGCGCGCCGATCGCCAGCGCGAAGCCCAGGACCTGTCCCGTTTCCAGGTGGCCGCTCGGCAGCGGTCGGTGGCGGGTGCGGGCCATCAGGGCATCCACCCGGCGATCCACCAGATGGTTGATGGCGGCGGCGGAACCGGCCATCAACGCGATGCCCAGCGAGCCGAACAGCAGAATCTCCCACGGCACCATCCCGGGCGTCGCCAGCAACATGCCCACGATGGCGGTAAAGGTAATCAGGGCGACCACCTTGGGTTTGGTCAGCTCCAGATAATCCCGCCAGCAACGGCGCAGGCGGTCGTGCAGGGACTGAAGGGCACTGGTCGTCATGGGGGGGATTCCGGCCGGAGCAGATGATTGAGCCCCACCAGCGCCAGCAGCAGCAGCGCGGCGCCGCCGTTGTGGGCGACCGCCACCGGCAGCGGCAAGTGCAACACGACGTTGGCGATGCCCAAGCCGAGCTGGACGGTCAGTAGTACGGCGATCGCCACGCCGGCTGCCCGCAACGCGCGATCGCCGGTTTTCGCGATCAGCCGCCAACTCAGCCAGCCCAGAAACAACGCGACCACCACGGCGCCCAACCGATGCACCAGATGAATGGTCACCCGCGCATCGTTGTCCAAGACCCCAAATTCATAGTTGTCGCCGAGGCCCCGCCACAAGATAAATGCTTCGCGGAAATCGGTCGGCGGCCACCAATAAGTCTGGCAGGTCGGAAAATCCGGACAGGCCAGCGCGGCGTAATTGGCGCTGGTCCAGCCGCCCAGGGCGATCTGGATCACCAGCAGCGCCAACCCCAGCAGCGCGAAGCCGCGCAGCGTTCGGATGCCGTTGAAAATCGTGGAAGATCTCGCGATTCCATACTGACCCTGCCGCAACACCAGCCAGGCCAGCAGGCTTAGAGTGGTCAATCCCCCCAGCAGCCAAAAAAGCTTAGCATTAAATTAAACGTTGCATTTGTCTCCTTT
>JAWOHQ010000296.1:0-12712 GCA_046485105.1 Candidatus Competibacteraceae bacterium
TGGACCATTTAGCTCCTGGCATTCCCGTGGTGGTGGACCCGGTGATGTACGCCAAGGGCGGCGACTGCCTGCTGGAACCGGCGGCGCGCGATACTCTAATCCAACGATTACTACCCCGCGCCGCGCTGATCACGCCCAACGTCCGCGAAGCAGAAGCGATTTGTGGCATATCCATTCATCAACCCGACGATCTGGCGGCGGCGGCTCGCCGGCTATTGGAACTGGGACCGGCGGCCGTGCTGGCGAAGGGCGGGCATTTGCCCGGCGACACAATCACCGACTGGCTGATCTGGCGCGAGGGCGCGGAAGCGTTCACCGCGCCGCGCGTCGAGAGCCGCAACACGCATGGCGCCGGCTGCACTCTGGCCTCGGCCATCGCCACTGGGTTGGCGCAGGGGCTGCCGCTGACCGCGGCGGTGCGGCGGGCGCTGACCTATGTCCGGGAAGCGATCCGCACCGCGCCGAATCTTGGCCAAGGCCGCGGTCCGTTAAACCACGGGCATACGGTGCGGCCCTGGAATTGAGCGATCGCGAATTACCGCAAATCGTCCAGTTCCACACCCAAATCCCGCAACCGTTGCGCCAAGTGCTCGGCCCTTTGCCGTTCCTGTTCGGCATGGTGAATCTCTCGCAGCGCCGCTTCCGCTGGGGAGGGAACGATTGCGCCGTCCGGTTCGAAATAGCGCAGCCGTCCATCCGCCACGCCCAGGTACAGGCCCAGCACTTCACTCCAGCGCCAGCCCCGCTCGCCCGGGGGGATCGGTTGATACCGCTGCCCCCCGAGCCGGAAGCCGGCGAATTCCAGGGTCAGCGGGGAAAACCAGAAGTATTCCGGGGTGCGGAAGATGTTCTGGTAGAGGGATTTTTTGTCGGTTCGATCCACGTTGGCGGTGGAATCTGACAACAGTTCGACGATCAGATCGGGATAGCGCCCGTCTTCTTCCCACACGACCCAGGAATTACGCGGTTCTCGACTCGTATCGCGCACCAGAAAGAAGTCGGGGCCGCGAAACTCGCGACGGCGCAACTGCTGGTGGGTGTAATAGACGGTCAGGTTGGCGCCGATGAAGAAATCTTCGCGCTCCCGCCAATGCCATTCCAGACAACTGACCAGCAGCGCCAGTTGCTGATAATGCTGGGTGCTCTCCATTTCCGGTTCATCGCTCAGCAGTTGCCGGGCATCCGGCATCAAATCGGCCATTTGTGGCGCGGTGACATACATGACGGCCCACCTCTGGTATCGCCTGACAATTTCAACCCAAATTCTCGCCTGTTTCCACAAGCCGTCCCCACGCTTCGGCATTCCGCCGCGCCAACAGCCGTTCGGTAAACGCCAGCGCCGCCGCGAGGTTGGCTTCCGCCACCGCGCCGAGCGGCTCACCCAACTCGAAGGATTCGCCGCGAATCGCCAACTGGAACGCCGGTGGCGGCGGAGCATGATGGACTTGCGCGTAAACGTGCAGCACGGCGGCGGGCGACAGCGCGTGGCTGGTGTAGCTGACGTCTTGCGCCGGCCGCGGGCGCGTGAACTGGAACGGCGGCGGGCAGGACACGCTGGCGTCCACGAACAGCGCCAAATCCCGTTCCTCCAGATCGACCACGTGTTCGATCTGCAACTGAAAGTCGGCGAGCAACTCGACATCGCCCCGGTCGCCGTGGAGATCCAGCCATTCCGCCAGCCGCTCCAGAAACAGCGGTCCCAGGGCATCGTCGCCCCGGCTGGGGTTGCCGACCGCCAGGATCAGCACCCCGGCGCCGGGCGTCTTCACCCCAATCCCTGCTCCAGCGAGCGCGCGAACGCAGCATTGCGGACGGTGCCATCCGCATCCCGCACCAGACAATCCAGCACGGTCCCACTCCCCTCCTCCACCAGTTCCACCACCAGCGGCATCTGGCCGAGGGCGTGGGTGGCGCAGGACAAACAGGGGTCGTAGGCCCGCACCGCGACTTCGATCTGGTTCAGCAACGGCTCGGTCAACTCCTTGCCGTCCAGATAGCGCTCCGCTACCCGCCGAATGGATTCGTTCATCGCCTGATTATTGTTGGTGGTGGATACGATCAGATTGGCTTTCTCGATCAATCCGTCCTCGTTGATGCGGTAGTGGTGGAACAGCGTACCGCGCGGCGCTTCCACCACGCCGATGCCCTCCCGGGCCATCTCACCACGAGTTACCAGTTCGTCGCCGAAAATATCCGGATCGAGCAGTAAATCCTTAATTGCCTCGGTGACGTGCAACAATTCGATCATCCGCGCCCAGTGATAAGCCAAGGTGAGGTGAACCGGCTGGCCATCGCCCAGCGCCATAAAGTCCCGCCGTTCTTCCTCGGCCAGCGGCGTGGGAATGCAGTCGCAGTTGTTGATCCGGGCCAGCGGTCCCACCCGGTACCAACCCCGATCTGGCCCCAGCGAGTTGATGAACGGGAATTTCATGTAGCTCCAAGGCTTCACCTGCTCGCGGATCACCTGGTAATAACGCCGGTAATCCAGATTGTCGAACAGGATTTCGCCCTGGTCGTTCTTGACTCGCAAGCCACCGTGATAGAGATCCAGCGCCCCGTCGACGCGCAGCAGACTGAGATAGTTGGAGCGAATGGTGGCGAAATAGGTGAAATAACCGGGATTCGCCTCATAGGCTTGCTTCATCAGCTTGAGAATGTTGCGACCCCACTGGGTCATCAGATCAAGATCGACCAACAGGTAGTTGCGTTCCTGCAGGGTCAGCGCCTTGTTCACTCCACCTGGGATTGCGCCGGTGCCATGCACCCTTTTGCCAGCGGTGATCCGAATCACTTCCTGGCCATACTTGCGCAGCCGTATTCCCTGGCGGGCGATATCGGGAAAATCGGCCATCACCCCCCCGATGTTGCGGCTGGCCACCTTATGGTCGAAATCGAAAAGAAAATCCGGGGAGGCCAGATGGAAGAAATGCAGCGCATGCGATTGCAGGGTCTGGCCGTAGTGCATCAGTCGGCGAATCTTTTCAGCGGTCGGAGTAATCTCCAACGCGCCGACCAGTTGATCCACCGCCTTGGCCGCCGCCAAGTGATGACTGACCGGACAGATGCCGCACAATCGCTGGACCACCACCGGCACCTCCCAGTACGGCCGACCCTGGATGAATTTCTCAAAGCCGCGAAACTCGACGATGTGCAGCCGCGCCTGGCGAACGTGATGCTCCCGATCCACCAGCAGCGTGACCTTGCCGTGACCCTCGACCCGACTCAGCGGATCGATGGCGACCCGACACAGCCTTTCCGGATGGGCAGCGGTTTCCAATGCACTCATGGCGCGCCTCGCTCAATCGTAATGGATCTGGGTGTAGGGCAGCGCGAGCGTCTGCCCCGACAGCAACTGGTTGACGAAGGTCCAGATGGCGTCCGCCGACGGCGGGCAACCGGGTAAAAAGTAGTCGATCTTGACCACCTCATGCACCGGATGCACCTGATCCAGCAGCAGCGGGATTTCCGGATCGTTGGGAATTTGGGGGTCGACCAGACCGATACCACGCAGGTAGGACTCCTCCAAACAGTCCTTGAGGTCATACTGGTTGCGCATTGCCGGGATACCGCCGTTCAGGGCACAGGCGCCGATGGCCACCAGAATCTTGCAACGGACCCGGAATTCGATCAGCACATGGACGTTCTCGGCATTGCAGACTCCACCCTCGATCAGGCCCAGGTCGCATTCGCCCAGTTCCTTGATGTCGGTCAGCGGGCTACGGTCCAGTTCCACTCGCTCGGCCAGTTCGAACAGCCGTTCGTCGAGATCGAGCAGCGACATGTGGCAGCCGAAGCACCCGGCCAGCGAGCAGGTGGCGATCTTCAGACGCGGCTCAATCATGACGACGCCCTCCTCGACTTTCCGGCAATTGCGCCACGTCGCCCACGACACTGATCGGCTTACGGTCATAGAGTCGCTGGCCGATAGGGGTCTCATAGCCCCGATGCTTGATCAGAATCGCCCCGGTCGGGCAAACCTGGGCAGCCTTGTCGGCGATGCTGAAATCGGTGGCTCCCAGCTTGCCGGACGGAGCATTCACCACCAGGCGCGCGGTGATGCCTCGCCCCTGCACCGCAAAGACATTCTTCCCGTCCACGTCGCGGCTAGCCCGAACGCACAACTCGCACAAGATACAGCGGCTGAAATCGATCAACGCTTCGGGATGGGAAGCATCGACCGGCCGGCGCGGATAGAAATGCTTGTAGTGCGGCGCCAGCATGCCGACGTAGTAGGCCACCGCCTGCAACTGGCAGGCCCCGCTCTTCTCGCAGGCCGGGCAGACGTGGTTACCCTCCACGAATAGCATCTGCAGGATGCCGCGGCGAATTTCGCGCAGTTCCCCCGTCTCGCTCTGTACGGCCTGGCCAGCCGCCGCCGGGGTGGCGCAGGCGGCCTGGAAACGGCCGTCGACCTTGACCAGACAGACCCGGCAACTGCCGTGCGGGGCGAATTCCCGGTTGAAGCACAAATGCGGGATATAGATGCCGGCGTCCAGCGCGGCGGCCATGATGGTCTGACCAGCCTGGAACGGCACCCGCCGCCCGTCCACCGTAAAACTCTGCTCGCCATTCATGGCATCGCTCCCAACATCAGATTTTCCTCGCGCAGGTAAGCGTCCGGATCATCGCGACCGGTCAACCGCCGGGCCTGCTCCAATGCCGCGTCCAGATCGAAAGCGGGTTCGAAGGTGGTGGAACGCAGCCGCCGCTCCCAAGCCTCCGGAAATTGTTCGAGACTGTCCAGGACCGGATTGGGCGCGGTCTGACCCAGCCCGCAATGACAAGCCACCTGCATAATCCGCCCGAGCTTGCGCATTTCCTCGAGATCGTAGCGGGTGCCGTGTCCGGTATGCACCTTGACTATCAGATCGCGCATCAGCGAGGTACCGACCCGGCAGGGCGTACAGAAACCGCAGCTCTCGTGAACGAAAAACTGGGCGAAATTGCGCACGCCATCCAGGATGTCCCGCCGGTGGCTGAATACCATAAACGACCCCCCGGTGGCCAAGTCCTCAAAGCAAATGCGTCGGTCGAACTGGCGGGCGGAAATCATGTGCCCGGCGGGACCCGCCATCTGGATGCCCTGCGCGTCCGGCGCTCCGCAATCCTCCAAAACCCGTCGCACGGTGACGCCGAACGGATACTCGTAGATGCCTGGTCGTTCGCAATCGCCGCTCAGACTCAATAGCTTGGTGCCCTTGGACTCGGCCGTGCCGCGACTGGCGAACCAGTCGCCGCCCTCCACCGCGATCTTGGCCGCTGCGGCGAAGGTCTCGACGTTGTTCACCACGGTCGGTTTATTGAGATAGCCGTGGGTGGTCGGGAATGGCGGACGGATGCGCGGGACCCCGTGTTTGCCCTCCAGCGATTCGATCAGCGCCGACTCCTCCCCACAGATATAGGCGCCCGCGCCCAAATGAATCTCGATATCGAAGGTAAAGCTCGGATCGCCGAGGATACCCTCCCCCAACAACCCCACCTCGCGGCGGCGTTGCAAAGTTGCCTCGAGCGCTTCCAACATATAGCGATACTCGCCGCGCAGGTAGACGAAGCCGTGATGCGCGCCGATCACCCGGCCGCACAGAGTCATGCCCTCGAACACCAGATCGGCGAAATCCTGCATCAGCACCCGGTCTTTGAAGGTGCCTGGCTCGCCCTCGTCGGCGTTGCAGACCACGTATTTCACCTCGCCCGGCGTGTTGCGGCAGGAAATCCACTTGGTGGCGGACCGGAAACCGGCGCCGCCCTGACCGCGCAGGCCGGATTTGATCATCTCTTCCAGGATCGCCTCCGGGCCGCGCTTCAGTACCGCCCGCAGCGCCGAACCGTCGGCGAAGTGGCGGCCGAGCAGGATGTCGGCGCGGCGGATGTTGCTGATCACTTCGAAAAACTCGCGCGGCCACTCCGTCAACGGCGCCTGTCGCTCGACCCATTCCGCGATTCGATCCAAACGGGGTTTATTGAGGCGGGTCAGCGCGTAGCCGTTGACCAACGCGGCCGGCCCCTGATCGCACATACCGGTGCAGGAGGTGATGCCGACCGTGACCCGACCATCGGCGCGCGTTTCCCCGATCCCGACGCCCAACCGGTCGCAGAGATAACGCAGCAACTCCCGGTTACCGAGCATCCGGTCCGTGATGTTGTCGCTGAAGAGAATATCGTAGGAACCGCGAGGTTCGGTATAAAGAAAGGAATAGAACGCGGCGACTCGGCGCACTTTGTCGGGCGAAATACCGACAGCCTCGGCCACCTGATCCATGGCTTCGGGCGATAGCCAGGACTGATGATCCTGGACCTCGCGCAAGATTTGCAGCAACCGGGTCGGCATGCCGCCGTGACGCTGGACGATTGCGCTGATCGTCTCGACAAGCGTACTGGATTCCGCCATGAGCCACCTCACATCGCTCATGCGCCGATGCCCTGCCGCAAAGACACGGATGGCGCTTTTCATCGGACTGATTATCGACCACGAACAGATTGATTGTATTTCATTTCACCACTAAAAGCTTTTTTTTAATAGGGTTAAAAGCATGATCTCCCCCAATCTGGTCAAAAAATTGGGAACGCGACAACAAGTAGGCGCATCAAACCGGGTAACACACTCTGTACCGCTTCACCCCGGTCCATCGCATTAAGTCCGCTGGTGTTGGCGAAGGATTACAGGCAGAATTTCACTATTCGCTTCTCGCCACCGAACAAGAGACGTTTCCATGCCAAGCTCCTTTCTGAAACCCTTTTACTGGCTGCTGCTGGGTTGGCTGACCACCAACGTCGCGGCGGCGGCGGTTTACCCCCTGCCACCCCCCGGCTCCGACGTCATCGGCCAAGTCCGAGTCGCTTACGCCAACCCGGAGGATACTCTGCTCGACATCGCCCGTCGCCACAGCCTGGGCTATGAGGAGATCGTGCATGCCAATCCAGGCGTGGATCGCTGGATGCCGGGACAGGGGACGCCGATCGTGTTGCCGACCCGCCATATCCTGCCTGACGCCCCGCGCGAGGGTATCGTGCTCAATCTTCCGGAAATGCGGCTGTATTACTATCCGCCGGCCGGCGCCGACGGGCAGCGGGTGGTTTACACCTATCCGGTCAGCATCGGCCGGATGGACTGGAAAACGCCGCTCGGCGTAACCCGGGTCATCAGCAAGGAAGTTGATCCACCTTGGCGGCCACCAGCCTCGATCAAGGCCGAACACGCCGCCCAGGGCGACATCCTGCCGGATGTGGTTCCAGGCGGCCCGGACAACCCGCTGGGTCGTCATGCCTTGCGACTGGCGCTGCCGAGCTATCTCATTCACGGCACCAACCGACCTTACGGCATCGGCATGCGGGTCACTCACGGCTGCGTGCGGATGTACCCCGAAGATGTCGAGCGCCTGTTTGGCATGGTTCCGGTTGGGGTCACGGTGCGCATCATCGACCAGCCGATCAAGGTCGGCCGGTTGCATGGCGAACTCTTCGTCGCAATGCACGAACCGCTGGAAGAAAACGATCTGCCGCGGCGGGTCACCCTGGAGCAAGCCCAACAGGTAGTCGCCGCCAAGGTCGGCCCGGAACTGGCCGGGGTCGATCAAACCATCCTGCAAGTGGCGGTCGAACAAGTGAGCGGCATCGCCGTTTCCATCTCCGCCGGACCGGGCTCGACCAGGGACCATCGGACCGCTCACGCGCCGCCCAGCCGTCAGTTCTATCCTGAGTATCCGACCTCCAACCGGCTGCTGATCGCCAATCCTCCGCCGGGTCCCTACCGTCCTTACCCGCCGCTCCACCAAAATCAATCCTCAGCGGCGGTGGCCCCACCCGATCGGTCATCATCCAAAACGCTTCCCAGATCCGCTCCGCCCTACCCGAATCCAACGATGGGCTATGCTTCCACATACGCGGACTCGGTACCGCCGCCCCTTGTTGCGATTCCGCCGGCCTATCGACCCGCTCCCTACCCTACGGTGCCCTACCCTAGAATGCCTGCCGCGCCGCGTCCATGGCCGCCACCGGCGGACAATTACCCGCCGTTGCCTGTGGAGCGCCCCCCAGCCAGCCAGTGGTGAAGACTCAACAAAAAACCCCGCGATCTGGTGATCGCGGGGTTTTATTCACCTTGCCGTCTTCAGCGTTCGGATCACTTAAACATCGAACGCTTGAACATGCGGTTGATCTTCTCTTCGGTCGCCATACTCATGGATCTGGCTTCGCCAGCAATGGCTTTCGCCTCATTGGCGGTATCCATGGCGTTGCGAGCCATGGATTTCGCTTCGTTAGCGTCGTTCTGCACCTTTTGCAGATCGCTGGTGCTGGCGCAACCGACCGTCAAACCGGCGATAACAGCCAGCGCGGCAACCTTGGTCAAAGTCTTCATGGACATTTTCAAGCTCCTCAAACGTTTTTCAAAAGCCTAATTGTTAGGACACAGCATGCGTTCAATGGCGGCAAGGCTGCCGCAACGTGGGATTATAGAGGACAGAACGCTCCGTTTGCATACAATTTCCAACGCTGAAGTCAACGGATCTCGACGCGCATGCCGATCTGAACCCAAGGTCGCAGCGCGTCGACCTGGCGGTTATCCAAAGCCACGCAACCTTGCGTCCAGTTGATGCCGGCGGCGTGGACGGCCGGATCGCCGTTCCCCACGCCGTGAATGCCGATCTGCCCGCCCAATGGCGTATCCTGCGGCGGTGTTTGGCCGTTGAGCCAGGCGGCGCGGATGCGCTGGTAGGTCAACCAGTCGATCCGATGTTCCCGCAGCGCCCGCTCAGCATGGTCGAGATTGGGATAATCGAGACCAAAGAAGGTCCTGAATCGGCTACGCTCGTTGATCCAGCCCACCCGAAATACTCCAATTGGCGTCTTGTTATCGCCGCGCCGTTGCTTGATCCCCACACCGCTGCTGCCCACGACGATCCGGTCGAACACCTCGACCGGCCGGTCGCCCCGCATGACGCTCAAGGTATTGGCCCTGGTGTCCACCAACAGCCAGGACCCCTGAGGCGCCGCGGGGCGATTACTTGCCACCGGCGGCGGCGTGACTTTCTGAACGCTGTGCGAAGCGCAGGCGCCGATCAATCCTGTCAACGCCACCAAAAAAATAAGCCGTTTAACAAAGCGCATCCACATGACAACCACTCTCGGTATTCTTACAACGATCATCAGTCTGAAGTTATAGATCAGCCGGAACAGTCACGCCACATCAACCGGTTTCATTTTCCCTGGATAACCGGGTGGCATGCTGCCGGGTCAGCGCCAGAAACCGTGGGGTGGGTCCAACATCCTCGTAGATCGGATCGCCCAACTCATCCTCGGCGATCACCCGCTCGCCCTGCCGATAAGGCAGCGCCGCTTCCAGGGTATCGAGCGCCGCCTCCAGCAACTCGGTAATCAGTTGTTCCTCGGTCTTGCGCGGATACAGCTCCCCCAGAGCGGCGATTCGGGCGGCATCATGGACCGGCAACCGCACCCGGTATTCCCGCGCGGTTAGCTTCGCCAAGCCGGTCCGTTCCCACTCTTCCAACAATTGCTTGATTTGCATGGGCGATTTTCCACCTCAATCAAAACGTGGTTCCAAATCAATCGGACTCAGCAGGGAGTTTCCAATGAAGCAATTTTCCTTGGCTTTGCGATGCAATTCCAGCACGGCGTCGGCATCGGGAATGCGGTCGCCGCCGAACGCAATCTTGGGCCGCAGCACCAGCCGTGACACCATCGTCTTGCCTTGGTCGTTCTTGCCGAGTTCGGCGCTCGGCGCATCCTCGTAGCTGTCCACCACCAGCCGCTTGAGCGCGGCGATGGCCAGGAACGTGAGCATGTGGCAACTGGACAACGACGCCAGCAGCGCCTCCTCGGGATTGCTCATCTTGGGATTCCCGAAATACTCCGGCGCCGCCGAGCCGCGCACGATCTGACCGCCGGCCAGATGCCAGATATGGCTTCGGTCGAAGGTCTTATAGTCGAAATCCGGCGTGGCGCGGCGCCAGGTCAACCTGATGGAATAGTTGGACATCATCATATGCCTTAGAAAAATCAGGGAGCCGCCGGGTCGTCGGGCTCGGCCAAGGTGATCGAGAAGCTTCCTCCGCCTAGCGACAGGTCGAGACCTTGCTGGACGTTCTGCAGGTAGAGCGTCACGCCATGGCCATTGCGCAACATGGCGCCGCCACCCCCCTGGACCAAGGTCAATCCGCCTCCGACCGCCACATAGCGGCCAGCAAAATCGGCGACTTCCCGCAACCGATAGACTTGACCGAGCGCGTTGACCCGGGTAAAGCCGACCGTCGCCAGCTTGAACCCCGAGATTGTGAACGGATACCGCTCGCCCTGGAATTCCAACACCCCCTGTCCTTGGCCATAGCCGACCAAGAGCCCAAATGAGGTGCTGGAAAATTGCAGGCGCGCATCCGGCCGCCCGTCCTGCGCCCAAGCGACGCCACCGGACCCGGCCAGCACCGCCAACAGCACCATCCATCCCCCTCGCGTCAACAACATCGCGCTCTCCTCATCATTTCATCCACGGTTCCAGGGGCCGATGCCCCCAAACCGGCCATGGCGTGCAGAATAGCTTGTTCGCGGGCTTGCCGCCCAAGCATATCCATGCCTTCACCGCCACCGGTTTCGACTTGAAGGTGGCATTCTTCGTCTTCGCCTGTAGCTTCAATTTTGTCCTCTCGGCGCCAGCATACCGGCAGGAATCCCGGCGCCGATACGAATTATCACGGCCTCGACGCGGCTTCCGGTTCCTCCGGCGCGGCTTCCGGTTCCTCCGGCGCGGCTTCCGGTTCCTCCAACGTGGTTTGAGGTTCGGGAGCTGGAACTGGTGCAGGGGCCGTGGGAACGCTGGGCGGCGTTTCCGGTGTTGGGGACGCGGCGGCCGGCGCCGCGCGCTCCTCGGTAGTCGGCGTCCGGCTCGCCAACTGATCGAGCACCCATAACCCCACGCCAGCCACCCCGGCCACTGCCCCGATCAAAATCAAGCCAATCAACGCGCCGGACATACGACGCTGTGGTTCCCCCGAGGTAGTCGAGGAGGATGACTTCGTTCCCGATGAGGGTAATTGGGAAGCCATTAAGTAAGGTATCCGCACCGAATCGGCAGCGAGCCGCAGTAAGGACCATAAGCCGCAAAGTAACAGTTTTTTCATGAAAACACTCCTCTATGGTTTTTCCGAATTCGCTGAATTGACATCCATGGCGCACGTTCCCACGCCCTATCAAGGCGACCCCGGGCGGTGGAGTCGCTACTCCAACTCCT
This sequence comes from Candidatus Competibacteraceae bacterium, assembly GCA_046485105.1. GTDB lineage: Bacteria > Pseudomonadota > Gammaproteobacteria > Competibacterales > Competibacteraceae > REEE01. The sequence continues at coordinate 11,240 of JAWOHQ010000296.1, forward strand.
GGTTGGTTGGATCGGTTGGACCGAATTGCGACTTCAATTCTTCCTCCAAACCGCGGCCGATCGGTTTGGAGGGGGCCGCGGGCGACTCCAATGCCAGCGGTAATTCGGGCGTAACCGCCTGTAGAACCGGCGCGGATGGCCTGGAGGCGGGCGCGGGCACCGGCTCGGGCGCGGGCGCCGGCTCGGGCGCGGGCGCCGGCTCGGGCGCGGGCGCCGGTTCGGGCGCGGTCTTCAGCCAGACCGATTCTCGAAGGGGCGGTATAACCGGTGATGCCGGATCGGACACCATAGGTTCCTCAGTGAAAGGATGGCCATGCCACCACCATCCCGTCACGGCCGCCACCGCTACCGCCAATACCAGTCCGATCCACAACGTCCCAAGCTTCCGGCGACGCTGCTCGTCAACCACTCCGGCCGGATTCGACTGAAACGCTTCCCGTCCGGATTCTGGTCGAGATGTCGCTGGAGTCGGTGACTCCCGAGACGAGCCCGGCTCCGCTGGAACTTCCGCCGGCGTGGCGTGACCACCGGCGTTCCGGGCGCCGTTCCCAGCGGATGGAATCCGACGTCCTGGCGCCCTACGGGTTGGCTGATCGTCCGTCGCATTCAGCGGCGATAACCGGGATGTTCTTGTCCCCGCAACCACGACCCGGGTCGGTAACTCTGCATCCATCGCCGCCCGGCGGGGCGGTCTCACGAGGGTCGGCAACGGATTGTTCGTCGGTTCCACGCCGGCGCGAATGCCATCCTCCCGTTCCAGTTTCAGCGGCCAGACGAACATCGCGGCGGCGGTTCCCGCCAGGCCCTGCCCGCGCAACGCCAACCGGTAGGGCCTGTTTTCCAGTTGGGAAACCAGATTGGGAGCCACGACGAACTTCAGGATATCCCCGCTGTACCATGCCTCATCGGGCTGCATCCAGCATTCAGCGCTCTGCCAGCCCTCCAGACCGAGATGATTGGCGGCAAACTCATGGCGGCTTAGCGCAAACTCAAAGGTTTCCAGAACGCGTGGCAGACCACTGACGCTTACGATGGCTTGTCCCATCGGACCAGCGGGATCTTGCGAAACGCGCACCGAAAGCATGGACATTGCTCTCCTTATGGTTTCTCAAGTGGGCTGGTCGAGTCTCATGTCAGTCGGGTACCCCTAGTGAGCTGACGCAGAAGTTTTGATCGGTTCGGATGCGTAGGGCGGATAAGCGTAGCGCATCCGCCACGTCAGGCAACTGGTGGATGCGGCGCAAGCGCCTTATCCACCCTACATCCGATCAAGACCTGTCAGAATTTATGGGACAATTTACTAGGATAATGCTCGCTAACCCGCACGACGGCCACTCAACCCGGCCCATCAAGGCTTTCAGTTCATTGTAGCGCAGCCGAACAGACGGTTCGGGGAAAAGGCCAATCGGCGCTTGCCCAAGCGGTACCCTTACACCACCCTCGCCGATCCTTGGACGAGCATGGCTCCAGGCG
>JAWOHQ010000328.1:0-2561 GCA_046485105.1 Candidatus Competibacteraceae bacterium
GACGATTTCCGCCGCCACGAACTGGCCGGCCGCATCGCCGACTGCTTCGATCAATATCTGGTCTACCGGCCGGACTGGATCAAGCAATGGGAAGCGGGCCAAGAGGATCACTGGCAGGCGGAACTGTGGCGCTGGCTGGCGCACGGCGGCGAGGCGCATCGAGTGCGGGTCCAGGAACAGTTCCGCGCGGCGCTGGCCCGCGGCGCTGTCGATCCGGGCCGGTTGCCGGAACGGATCAGCATGATCGGCGTGGCCGCGTTGCCGCCGTTGTATCTGGAATTGCTGGCCGGGTTGGCGCGGTACATCGACGTTCATGTCTTGATCCTCAATCCCTGTCAGGCCTACTGGGGCGATATCCGGGCCGAGCGCGATCTGGCCCGCCTGGGCGAGGAAATCGACCCGGAGGAAGCCTATCTGACGGTGGGCAATCCATTGCTGGCTTCCCTCGGCAAGCAGGGGCGGGATTTCATCGATCTGTTGCAGGACTATCCGCGCGTGGAGTGGGACGGGTTCGTGGAGCCGGACGGGGACGATCTGCTGCACAGCTTGCAGGCCGATATCCTGCATTTGCGGGAGCGGGGCGACCCCGAGCATCCGCCGCTGCCGTTGCGACCGGACGACCGCTCCATTCAGGTCCACGTCTGCCATGGACCGATGCGCGAAGTCGAGGTGCTGCACGATCAATTGCTGGCGCTGTTCGAGACGCAGCGCGACCTGCGGCCCGCGGACGTGATCGTGATGGCGCCCGATCTGGAGACTTACGGCCCGTTGCTCGAAGCGGTGTTCGACAGCGCGCCGGCCGAGCGGCGGATTCCGTTCGCCGTCGCCGATCAGGGGATCGCGGTCGAGCATCCGCTGGTCGAAGTGTTTTTCGAACTGCTGGATCTGGGCGGCGGCCGGTTCGACCCCCAGCAGGTGTTGGGCTTGCTGGAGCCGCCGGCGGTGCGGCGCCGGTTCGACCTGGACGAGGCGGATCTGGAGCGGATTCAGCACTGGGTGCGCGAGGTCAGCATCCGCTGGGGCATTGATGCCGAGGCGAAAGCGCACTGGGATCTGCCGGCCACCGCCGAACACACCTGGCGGGCGGGCCTGGACCGGTTGCTGCTCGGTTACGCGCTGCCGGGACACGGCCGGGATCTGTACGCCGGGATTTTGCCCTACGACGAGGTGGAAGGCGGCGAGGCCCAGGCGCTGGGTGGGTTACTAAGTTTCGCCGAGACGCTGTTCGGTCTGGACGCCCGCTGGAGGGAACGCCGGCCGCTGGCTGAGTGGGCGACGACGCTCGCTGCGGTGCTCGATCAGTTTTTCGCCCCCCGGGAGCGCGAGGAGAACGAACTGCAACTGATCCGCGCCGCGCTCGATACGCTGCGCGAGAACGCCGCGCTGGCGAACTTCACCGAGCCGGTGGCGCTGGAGGTGGTGAAGTCGGCGCTGCGCACCCAACTGAACGCCGCCGAGAGCGGGGTGGGGCGGTTTCTGAGCGGCGGCGTGACCTGTTGCGCCATGGTGCCGATGCGCAGCATCCCGTTTCCGGTGGTGTGTCTGATCGGCATGAACGACGACGCCTATCCGCGCGCGCACCGCCCGGTCGATTTCGATCTGATGGCGTCCCGATTCCGGCGCGGCGACCGCTCCCGCCGGCAGGACGACCGGTATTTATTCCTGGAAACCCTGCTGTCGGCGCGGCGCTGCCTGTATCTCAGTTACGTCGGCCAGAGCATCCGCGATAACAGTCCCCTGCCGCCGTCGGTGCTGGTCGGCGAATTGCTGGACGCGGTGGATCGGGGTTTTTACCGCCCGGACGGGGGGCGGCCCCGCGAGCAGTTGCTGACGCGCCATCCCCTGCAAGCCTTCAGCCGCCGTTATTTTGGTGCTGATCCACATTTGTTCAGCTATGCCCGGGAGTGGGTTGAAGCCAGTCGCCACGCCGGGCGCGGCGAACGGGATCCGGCGCCGCTGCTGGGCGCGGAACTGCCCGAGCCGGAACCGGCCCTGCGGACGGTGGCGCTGGAAGATCTGGTCCGGTTTTTCAAAAATCCCGCCAGGTGGCTGTTGCGGGAGCGGCTGGGGATCCGGCCCGAGGCGGATGATGAGGCGCTGGATACCCGCGAGCCGTTCGTGCTCGACGGGCTGGCGAATCATGGCCTGTTGCAACAAATGCTGGAATTGCACCGGGACGGGCGGCCGATGGCGGAGATCGAGGCGGTGGCGCGGGCCGGTGGCGCGTTGCCGCACGGACAGGTCGGGGAGTGCGTGTTCGGTGGGGCGCGGGAGCGGGTGACGCGCTTCGCCGGGCGGCTGGGGCGGGTGTTGCCGCGCCGGGACACCGAGCCGCTGGAACTGAATCTGGCGCTGGGCGAATTCCGGCTGAGCGGACGGGTGACCGGCCTGACCGCGACCGGGTGGGTGGGTTATCGGCTGGCCAGCATGAAGGCCGGCGATTATCTCAATCTGTGGCTGCATCATCTGGCCATCAACGCCGCGGCGCCAACGGGCGCGGCGTTGTCCAGTCACTGGGTCGCGGAAGACCGGGACGTGCTGCTGGAACCGGTCGCGGACCC
>JAWOHQ010000341.1:0-3029 GCA_046485105.1 Candidatus Competibacteraceae bacterium
CGTTTCCCTCGTGCGCGGGGAGTTGCGCGGAGTGTAGGCACGAGCGGCACGCCGACCTCATCGTTCTGAACCGGTGACACGGCGGTAGCAAGAGCACCTATGGTTAGCCCCAATACAATGTTGGTGTTCCACCATGCGAAAATTGGTCAGAGAGGACCTAACCTTGGACAATCTTGCTGTGCTCAGCCTGCTGGCGCTGGCACCAATTCTTCTGGTGGGCATCTTGCTCCCGCTGTATGTGGAGGTGGACGAGATCTACAACCTGGCCTGCCCGGCCTCGCCGATCCACTACCAGCACGACCCGGTGCAGACCACCAAGACCTCGGTGCATGGGGCGATTAACATGCTGGGCCTGGCCAAGCGGCTGCGGGCGCGAATCTTCCAGGCGTCCACCAGCGAGGTGTACGGCGATCCCGAGGTCCACCCGCAGCCGGAGCATTATTGGGGCCGCGTGAATCCGATCGGCCCGCGCAGTTGTTACGATGAGGGCAAGCGCTGCGCCGAGACCCTGTTTTTCGACTACCGCCGCCAGCACGGGCTGAACATCAAGGTGGCGCGGATCTTTAACACCTACGGCCCGCGCATGCATCCGAACGATGGCCGGGTGGTGTCGAATTTCATCGTGCAGGCGCTGAAGAACGCGCCGATCACCCTGTACGGCGACGGCCGCCAGACCCGGTCGTTCTGCTATGTGGACGATCTGATCGAGGGCTTCATCCGCCTGATGGACAGCCCGGACGAGTTCACCGGCCCGGTGAATCTGGGCAATCCCGGCGAGTTCACCATGATCGAACTGGCGGAGAAGATTCGGGACCTGACCGGTTCGCGTTCGGAACTGATCCATCAGCCGTTGCCGGCGGACGACCCCAAGCAGCGCCAGCCCGATATCCGCCTGGCGCGGGAGCAACTGGGCTGGGAGCCGACCGTTCCGCTGGAGCAAGGACTCAAGCCGACCGTGGCGTATTTCGAGAGTCTGTTGCGGCAGGGCCAGCCGGCATGCGCGTCGTGAGCGACCGTCGCCATGACGCCCGCCCATCCCCCCGACCTGAATGATCCCCCGTGACGCTCCTTAAGAAAATCCATGATCTGCTCTCGCCGCACGAGCGGCGGCGGGCGCTGCTGTTGCTCGGCATGGTGCTGGTGATGGCGGTGTTGGACATGGTCGGCGTGGCGTCGATCATGCCGTTCATGGCGGTGCTGGCGAATCCGGAAGTGGTGGAGACCCACCGTTATCTCCAGGCGGTGTATCAGCGTCTGGGTTTCAGTGATACCCCGAGTTTTCTGTTCTTCCTGGGCGTGGTGGTGTTTGTGGCTCTGGTCGTGGCCACCGCCGGCCGGGCGTTGACCACCTACGCGACGGTGCGCTTTACCCAGATGCGCAATTATTCGCTCAGCCGGAAGCTGGTCGCCGGCTATCTGGGGCAACCCTACGAGTTCTTTCTCAACCGCCACAGCGCGGATTTGGGCAAGTCGGTGCTGGCCGAGGTGGAGCAGGTGATCGGCGGCGCGCTGATGCCGGCGATCAATCTGGTATCCCACGGCGCGGTGGCGCTGGCGCTGCTGGGGCTGTTGATCGTGCTCGATCCGGTGCTGGCGCTCACCGTGACTGTCGTGCTGGGCGGCGCTTATGGCCTGATCTACTTGGTGCTGCGGCGTTACCTGCATCGTCTCGGTCAGGATCTATTACAGGCCAACCGCAGTCGCTTTACCGAGGTGCAGGAGGCGTTCGGCGGAATCAAGGATATTAAGGTGCTGGGGCTGGAGGGGGAGTTTTTGCAGCGGTTTGAAGGTCCGGCGAACCGTTACGCCAGGACCATGGCGGCCAGAGCGGTCGTCCAGCAGATGCCCCGGTTCGCTCTGGAGATCGTGACCTTTGGCGGGCTGTTGCTGGTGATTCTGTATCTGTTGGCCGGCGCGGGCGGTTTGCAACAGGCGTTGCCGGTCATTGCGGTCTATGCCTTTGCCGGTTACCGGCTGATGCCGGCGCTACAGAATATTTACAGCCAGGCGGCGGCTCTACGGTTTGCCGGCCCGATGCTGGATGCGTTGCATCGGGATCTGGTGGCCCTGGACCCGGCCGGCCGCGCTGCTCTGAGTCGCCACCGCGTTGCGCCGCTGGGGTTGTCCACCGGCCTGAGCTTGCGGGAGATCGGCTATACCTATCCGGGCGCGGATCGTCCGGTGCTGGCGGGGTTGACCCTGACCGTCCCGGCGCGCGCGACGGTGGGGTTGGTGGGCGCGACCGGTTCGGGCAAGACCACCCTGGTCGATCTGATCCTGGGGCTGTTGCCGCCGGAGCAGGGGGAATTGTGGGTGGATGGTCAGCGTCTTACGGCCGAGAACCGGCGCGCCTGGCAGCGCACCATCGGTTATGTCCCGCAGCATATTTATCTGGCGGACGCCAGCGTCGCGGCCAATATCGCGTTCGGCGTTCCCGAGGGGCGGATCGATGCCGCCGCCGTGGAGCGGGCGGCGCGGATCGCCAATCTGCATGAGTTCGTGGTCGGGCAACTGCCGCGGGGGTATGCGACGACCATCGGCGAGCGCGGGGTGCGTCTGTCCGGCGGCCAGCGCCAGCGCATCGGCATCGCCCGGGCCTTGTATCACGATCCCGAACTGTTGATTCTGGATGAGGCGACCAGCGCTCTGGATAATCTGACCGAGCAGGCGGTCATGGAGGCGGTTCGTTGCCTCGGGCATCGCAAGACCATCATTCTGATCGCGCACCGGCTGACCACGGTGCGCGAGTGCGATCAAATCTTCCTGCTGGAAAACGGGCGGCTGGAAGGTCAGGGCACGTTTGAGGAACTGACGCGCCAGAATACGCGGTTTCGGGCCATGGCGGGAGCGATGGGGTAACGAGGAAATGATCACCGCCAGCGACAGCTTCAACACCGTGGACCTAGGACGCCCTTGATGAGGACATTTCCATCGAGGGCTTGCTGGCGGGCCATTTGATATCATAACCAATAAAACACTATAGATTCTTTTGGGGTCAACAGGGGCATTTGACCCCACTTGGGAACAAA
>JAWOHQ010000082.1:0-2863 GCA_046485105.1 Candidatus Competibacteraceae bacterium
CCTCTGGCCGACCTCCGGCGCATCGTCGAGTCGATGGCCCGCGCGGCGCGGGCGGCGGGGGTGACCGTCGTCACCGGCGACACCAAGGTGGTGGAGCACGGCAAGGGCGACGGGGTGTTCATCAATACCGCCGGAATCGGGGTGATTCCCGAGGGTCTCCAACTATCCGGCGACCGGGCGCGCCCCGGCGATAGCGTCCTGCTCAGCGGTTCCCTCGGCGATCATGGGGTGGCGGTGATGGCGCAACGCTCGGGTCTCGAATTCGAGACCGCGCTCGAATCCGACAGCGTCGCCTTGCACGAACTGGTGGCGGTGATGGTGGCGACGGTGCCGGGGTTGCGCTGCCTGCGCGATCCGACCCGCGGCGGTTTGGCCGCGACTCTGAATGAAATCGCCGATCAGTCCGGAGTTGGGATCAAGCTTTGGGAGACCGCGATTCCGGTCAAGCCCCCGGTGGCGGCGGTCTGCGAACTACTCGGCCTGGACCCGCTCTACGTCGCCAACGAAGGCAAGCTGGTGGCGATTTGTCCGCCCGAGGACGCCGACCGGTTGCTGGCAGCGCTGCGCGCGCATCCCCTGGGCGCGGCGGCGGCCCTCATTGGTACGGTGCGCGAGGATGCGCATCATTTCGTCACCATGGAAACCCGGCTCGGCGGCCAGCGCATGGTGGACTGGCTGAGCGGCGAGCAGCTCCCTCGCATCTGTTGACGGTCGCCATGGTCCGCGCGCTGGTCGGCATTCGTGGATGGAAAATACGCAAAATATTTTGCAATGCAGCATCGATTGCGATAAACTGACAACCATTGGTGATACCAAGAGCGGAAGCGCTGGAGTTTCTGGTTCGCGAGCAGGATTGATTGCTTCCGCGCGCAGGGATGAAATGGCGCGTTTGAGAGACATTCTTGGATGCGCCGGGTACTGAACAGCCCCGATATGCGGACGACCAGTGTCTTTATTTAGACTACAAGATCGTCCGAAAGCGGGTTTTCGAGACTTAACGCTGAACTTTGGAGGACGTGAGCGTCGCTCGTCCAGGAGGATAGGGGTTGGCGCCGCGTGAATGGGCTTATGAACGAACTGATCAAAATAGCGGTATGTGCAATTATTGTGGTCGCGCTGTCCCCGTTGTTGGGCTTTTGGATCGTCGCGCTGATCGGCGTGGCCTTGTTCCTGCTGCCGGTGGGCGTGGTTTTCTCAACGCTCTTCCCGAAGGCGTGGAAGCATGTCGAAAACAGCCTGTTTTCCAAGACATCGTCCTTGTCCCCATCTTGAAAATAAATTTTTTAACACGCTGTTCTTAAAAAAGTAAAAAAGCCCGGGCCGCCGGGCTTTTTTATTGGCGCCGGTGAAAGGGGCTCATCGAACGGTTTTTGGATGATCCCCCCGCGTGACGAATCGGTGTGGAGGCGCCAGCAACGAGCCTGTGGGAAAGTGTTCCAGCGCCGCCGGATGATCCTGGAGCGGACTATGCCGGTCGGCTTGGCTGGGATGGCGGGTGTAGCGCGCCTCGGTGAAGAGGCTAAGATCGGTCAAGCCGAGTTCCCGGACCAGCGCTCGGCTGGCGGCGACATCGACCGTCCGGGAACGCCATGCCGCGTTCGCCAGCGTCAGCCCGAACAGCGCCAGCAGTACCGTCAGCACGGCCAGGGCGACGTTGGCCTTGCGGAACTGGAGAAGGGATCGGAGAGACATGGTGGTTTACGGTTTGGGAGTGGTTAGAATCTAACGCTGCAAAAACCAATGCATTATGAGGTGACTACGTTCATGTCCCGCGTCCAGACTGGCTTGGAAGTACTCGTTAATGACGTTCCAGAAAAAATTCGCGGTGCTCGACTCGGAGTGGTCTGTCATCCCGCCAGCGTCGATGCCGAATTGCGTCACGCGCTCGATTTGTTACAAGCGGCTGGCGCCCGGATCGTCGCCATTTTCGGCCCGGAGCACGGCGCCCGCGGCGAAGCGCAGGATATGGAAGATGTTGAAGATGTGCCGCAAGACCCTCGGCTTGGGGCGCCAGTGTATAGCTTGTACGGCGCGACCTTCGCGAGTCTGACGCCGCGTCGGGAACAGCTTGAGGGCCTGGATGCCCTGATCATCGACCTGCAAGACGTGGGCGCGCGCTATTATACCTTCGTTTGGACCCTGGCGCTGTGCATGGAAGCGGCGGGCGCGGTCAGCGTGCGGGTGCTGGTGTGCGACCGCCCCAATCCTCTCGATGGAGTGACCACCGAGGGCAATCTGCTCAAGCCCGGTTTTGAATCCTTCGTCGGTCTGCATCCAGTGCCCAACCGGCACGGCCTGACGCCCGGTGAGATCGCCCGTTACGTCCAGCGTCATCGGGGGATCGAATGCGAATTGGAGATCGCGCCCATGCGCGGCTGGCGGCGCGAAATGGACTTCGCGGACACCGGGCTGCCCTGGGTCTATCCTTCGCCCAACATGCCCACGCTCGATACCGCGTTGGTGTATCCCGGAATGTGTTTGGTGGAAGCCACCGAACTATCGGAGGGGCGGGGGACCTGTCGGCCCTTTGAAGTGGCCGGCGCGCCGGGCGTCGATCCTGAAGCGCTCGCCGCCGATCTGACCCGGCGCGAGCTCCCCGGTTGCCGGTTTCGTCCGCTGTACTTCCGGCCCAAGTTTCAAAAGCACGCCGGGAGTATTTGCGGCGGCGTGCAGATTCATGTCACCGACCGCCGCCGTTTCGAGGCCTATCCGACCGGCGTCGCCTTCCTGCAAAGCATCAAGCGCATCGCTCCGGAGGCGTTCGCCTGGCGGGCGAAGCCCTACGAGTTCGTGGCCGACATTCCGGCCATTGACTTGTTGGCGGGGGATGACCGGCTGCGCCTGGCATTGGAGTCGGGCGTCG
>JAWOHQ010000133.1:0-3263 GCA_046485105.1 Candidatus Competibacteraceae bacterium
CACGTCGGCGTTGGGAAAGGCCGCCTTGATCGCCATCTCCACCTCGTCGGACACCTGGTGCGCCTCCACCAGCGGCAGATAGTCATCCAACATCAGATGGAGCTGGATAAAATAGGTTTGCCCGGAACTGCGGGTGCGCACGTCGTGCACCCCACGCACCCGCGGATGCGCGAACGCCAGATTCTTGATGCGAACGTGGACCTCGGGCGGCAGCTCGCGATCCATCAATAACTGGATGGATTCATGGCCAATTTTCCCGGCGCTGTACAAAATGTACAGCGCGATGCCGATGGCGAAGAGTGGGTCCATGCTCGGCCAGCCCAGAACGGCCAGTCCCAGCGCCAGAATGGTGGCGGCGTTGGTCAGCAGGTCGGTGGCGTAATGCAGCGCATCGGCGCGGATCGCTGTGGATTGGGTGCGGCGGATGACGTAATGTTGAAACGCCAGCAGCGCCCCGGTGGCGACGATGGCGAACCCCAGCACCCCGACGCCGATCAGCACCTCCTTGATCGGCTGCGGATGCAGCAACCGATCCACCGCATGCAGGATCAGGAACAGCGCCGAGCCAGCGATGAACGCCGCCTGCACCAGTCCCGCCAGAGGTTCGGCCTTGCCGTGGCCGAAGCGGTGCTCGCGATCGGGCGGTTGCAGGGAATAATGCACCGCCAGCAGGTTGATGATCGATGCCGCCGCGTCCATCATCGAATCCACCAGCGAGGCCAGCACGCTGACCGAACCGGTCAGCAAGGCCGCCGCCAGCTTGCCCGCCATCAGCACCATGGCGGTGGTCACCGAGGCATAGGTCGCCCACCGCATCAGGCGGGCGGCCCGGGCCGGCTCCAGGGTCAACCGGGTTTCATCGCTCGTGGTCTTCATTCTTCATTCTTCAGTCTTCATTCTTCCATCAACAAATTGCGATACATTGTAGCGGGGTATCCAGCCCGCCCCCGTCGTGCGTCGAACCCATCCGCGGCACGAGCGCCATAGGTTGTATTGTACGCCCGCTTCCGATTCCTATCTTTGAGGATTGCCGCCGCCATGCTTGGAACCTTACGCCGTATCGTCCAGGAGGTTAGCGCCGCGCCGGACTTGCCCAGCGCGTTGGCGATCACGGTCAACCGGATCCGGGATGCCATGGGCGTCGCCGCCTGCACGGTCTATCTGGCCGACGAGGACAATCGCGAATATGTGCTCATGGCGACCGCCGGTCTGAACCCCCAAGCGGTGGGTCGGGTGCGGTTGAATGCTCGACAGGGGCTGATCGGGCTGGTCGCCGAACGCCGGGAACCGTTGAACCTGGAAGACGCGCCGCGCCACCCGCGGTTTCATCCGATTTGCGAGGTTTGCGAGGACGATTACCATGCCTTTCTGGGAGCGCCCCTGATCCAGTACCGGCGCGTGCTGGGCGTGTTGACGGTCCAGCATCCGGCCATCCGCCAGTTCGAGCCCGGCGAGGTGGATTTTCTGGTCACCATCGCCGCGCAACTGGCCAGCATTCTCAACCATGCCATCCTGAGCGGCACGACCCAGGAACTGCTCAACCCACTGGTCATCGGTGCCCGCGCCCTGCAGGGCGTGCCCGGCGCGCCGGGCGTGGTCATCGGTACGGTCGCCATTCCCCATCTGCTGGCCGAACTCGAGGATGTTCCCGATCGAACGGCTTCCGATCCCAGCGCCGAGGAAGGGCGATTCCGAGCGGCCGTCGCCCAGGTCGAGCGGGAGTTGCGCGAGGCCAGCGACCGCTTGGCGCCGCTGCTGCCGCCGACCGAGCAGGCCCTGTTCACCGTCTACCGCATGATGCTGAGCAGCGACAGCCTGATCGGCGAAACCCTCGCCGGCATCCGGGCCGGCCGCTGGGCGCCGACCGCCTGGCGCGACGCGGTCATGCCCCGGGTTCGGTTGTTGGAGCAGGCCGAGGACCCTTATCTCAGCACCCGCGCCGAGGATCTGCGCGATCTGGGCCGGCGGGTATTGAACCACCTGCGCGCGGGTCCGGCGACCCCACCGCTGGATACCCCACCCCAACGCTGTGTTCTGGTGGCCGAGGAAATGAGCGTGGCGCACTTGGCGGCGGCGCCGCCGGACCAGTTGGCCGCCATCGTCTGCCTGCGGGGTTCGGCGCTGTCGCACGTCGCCCTGTTGGCGCGGGCCATGGGTATCCCCGCGGTCATGGGTCTGGGCGACCGTCCGCTCGGTCGCTTCGAAGGCTGTGAGATCATTGTAGACGGCTATCATGGCCGGGTGTACGTCAATCCCGATCCAGCGCTGCGCGCCGAATACCGGCAGTTGATCGCCGCCGATGCGAAACTGTCGGCCGAGTTGGAGGAGTTGCGCGAACGGCCCGCCGAGACCCGCGATGGCTACCGTATCCCCTTGTACGCCAAGGCGGGACTGCTGACCGACATCGCCGCCGCCCGCGCCTGCGGCGCCGAGGGGATCGGCTTGTATCGCACCGAATTCGCTTTCATGGTCCGCGAATCGTTCCCCGGCGAGGAGGAGCAGCGCCAGATTTACCGGCGGATGCTGGAGGCGTTCGCCCCCGAACCGGTGGTCATGCGCACCCTGGACATCGGCGGCGACAAAACCCTGCCCTATTTTACCATCGAAGAGAACAACCCTTTCCTGGGGTGGCGCGGGATGCGCTTCACCCTCGATCACCCGGACATTTTCCTAACCCAGTTGCGCGCCATGCTGCGGGCCAACGCCGGCCTGGGCAATCTGCGGATTCTGTTCCCGATGATCACCACCGTCGAGGAGGTGGATGAGGCGCTACGACTGCTAAAACACGCCTACCAGGAACTGGAGGAGGACGGCTGGCCGGCGGCGCGACCCCAGGTCGGGGTGATGATCGAGATACCTTCCGCCGCCTGGCAAGCCGGACAACTGGCCAGTCGAGTGGATTTTCTGTCGGTCGGCACCAACGATCTGACCCAATACCTGTTGGCGGTGGATCGCGACAACGCTCGGGTCGCCCGACTGTATGACCATTTGCATCCAGCCATGCTGAAGACCATCGCCTATATTATCGAAAGCGGCCACTTGGCCGGACGACCGGTCAATCTCTGCGGGGAAATGGCCGCCGATCCCGGCGCCGCCGTGCTGATGCTGGGGATGGGCATCGACAGCCTGAGCGCCAGCACCGTCAGCGTCCCGCGGGTCAAATGGGCGATCCGCAGCTTGACCCACGCGGAAGCCCGGGAACTGGCCCGGCAGGCTTTGGAACTGGATACGGTCTGGCAGGTACGCCACTTGATCAACGAGAC
>JAWOHQ010000197.1:0-2723 GCA_046485105.1 Candidatus Competibacteraceae bacterium
CGAAGAGCCAGTCTCGCCCAACCTCTTCAACACCCCATGAGCGGCATCGCCGGAACACGCCCACCCCGATCCCTTCAGCGTGCGCCCCAGACGCTCTCACGCTTTTGCTACCCCGCCGGGTAAAATGCCGGCCAGATTCTTTTAAAGGTCGTCGTCATGTTGACCCAGTGCGTAGTGCTTTCACCGGATGCCCTGTTCCAGGAAATCGGTGGCGAAGGCGTCATCCTCGATCTCAAGAGCTCCAGTTATTTCGGCCTGGACGAGGTGGGTGTCCGCCTGTGGCAGTTGCTCCAGGCGGACCCCAACCTGCAGGCTGCCTGCGACACGCTACTGACTGAATACGAAGTCGAACCGGTCCAACTCGAACAGGATCTGATCAAGCTGCTGGACCAGCTCACCGATGCCGGCCTGGTCACCGTTGAATATGCCTGCCGCTGTCGCTCGGAGTCGGTGCTGGCGCTGAAACGAGGGATTCAAGAAGCCCTGTTTCGGTTAGGAAAAGTACCGGAGTGGCATCAGACCGATAACTCCACCGGCGCCACCCATCAGGTCCGCACCGGCCAGCGGGATTTTAACCGCGAGTATCTGGAGCTGATGGCCCACCTGGGGATGAAACCGCGCACCATCGCGGTCGGCCAGAAACAACAGAATGGCACCGTGGAGGCCCAGAACGGGGCATTCAAACGGTTTCTCCAGCAGGCCCTGCTGGGCCGGGGGCGTGGTGACTTTGCGTCGGAAGCCGCCTTCGACGTCTGGTTGGAAGGGAAGCTACAGCAAGAAAACCAGCGCCGGCAGGCGCGCTTGCAGGACGAACTGGCGGTGATGAAACCGCTCCCGGTCGATCGCTTCCCCGAGTTCAAGGAAGTCACGGTCGGAGTCAGCCAAAACAGCACCATCAACGTGCTCGGCAATCTCTATTCGGTGCCGCCCCGCCTGCTGCGGCAGACCCTGCGGGTGCGGGTCTATGAAAACCACCTGGCGGTCTTTTACGGCGAGACCCGCATTCAGGAGATGCCGCGGCTGGTCGGTCGGTCCCATCATGCCATCGACTACCGCCACGTGATCTGGTCGCTGGTGCAAAAACCCGGCGCCTTGGCCCGCTACCGCTACCGGGCAGCGTTATTCCCGACCCTGGTCTTTCGCCGGGCCTACGCGGCCCTGCAAGCGGCCCATCCCGGTACCGCCGGGGATGCCGCCTACCTGCGGTTGTTGCACCTGGCGGCCTCGACCCAGGAAGCGGAAGTTCAGGCGGCCCTGGAGTGGGTGTTGGAAGCCGGGCAGGTGCCCGAGCCGGACCGGGTGCGCGAGCGGGTCCGCCCCGCCACCCCGGTCGTGCCTATCTTGGCCATCCCGGCAGTCGAATTGGCCAGTTACGACACCTTGCTGGGAGAGCTGACGCGATGACGGACGCCCTCGACCGGCTGTTGCGCGAACTCCACTTGCCGACCGTGCTGGCCCAGGCGCAAACCGTCGCCATCGAGGCCGAACGGTCGGGCTGGAGCTTTACCCGCTATCTCTACACCCTGGTGGAGTTGGAACTGGAGCAACGGCGTCAGCACCGCATCCAGCGGCGGCGCAAGGAATCCGGCTTGCCCGCCAGCAAGACGTTGACGACCTTGCAGCTGGCTCATCTCCCCACCCCGGTCCGGCGCCAGCTCCCCACCCTGTGTGAAGGGCAGTTCGTCGAGCAGGCCCAGAACGTGCTGGCCTTCGGCTTGCCCGGCCGCGGCAAGACCCACGTCCTGTGCGCCGTGGGCCACGCCCTGGTGGAACGGGGTTATCGCGTCCTGTTCGCGCCCGCCTACCCACTGGTGCAACGGTTGCTGGCGGCCAAGCAAGCGCTCCGGCTGGAGCAGGAGCTGCATAAGTTGGACGGCTTCGCCGCGATCATCTTGGACGATATTGGCTACATCCAGCAAAGCCGGGCGGAAATGGAGGTCCTCTTTACGTTTTTGGCCGAGCGCTACGAGCGCAAGAGCGTCCTCATCAGCAGCAATCTCGTGTTCAGTCAATGGGATCGGATCTTCCAAGATCCCATGACCACGGCGGCCGCGATCGACCGGCTCGTCCACCATGCCATCATCCTGGAATTAACTGGATCGAGTTTTCGGACCGACCAGGCCCAGGGGCGCCAACACCCGGCCACACAGACTGAAACTGATCCCTCGATGGCAAGGGACACGCCCAGCACTCATCGCGCTCCAGAGACGGTGACCGAAGAGGGTGGCTACTCCGCCGATGTTAAAATGTAGTTGTCGCTGATGTTAAAAAGTAATTGACGTTGAGCACGCAGGGGGCTGGTGAAGGGTGTCTCGCGCATGGTCAGCGGGGGTGGCGGCTCGGTCACGCGCCGCACGCTGCCGAGCAGCACGGGCCGGGTCTCGGTCCGGATCAACACGCGATGGACGATGGTGGGAGCAGGCGCCCGCTTGCGTTGGCCGCCGCGCACGCTGGCTTCGAAGCGATCGCCGGGAGAGAGCGGGCTGGCGAAGGTAAAGTCGTATTGAGTCCAGGCCAGCGCCTGCTCGGTGGCGAAGGCTTCGTCCGCCGCGCGATCCGGCAAATGGAGGATCAGGTTTTCGACCAGCTCCTCAAGCTTGAAACCCAACGCCAAGGGACCCGGAAACGGATTGTTGGCGATCCGGCGCCACTTGTCCGGATCGTGAAAAGGGTTGAAATCGTCGGTCGAGAAACGGGCGGCGTCGATGTGGATTTGTTCGAAA